>NZ_JAATTW010000134.1:0-396 GCF_013414205.1 Pseudoalteromonas sp. MIP2626 | reverse complement strand
TTCTAATGCTTGTGCGACATGCTCATGGTGAGCAAACTCTTTTCCATTGTCTAACGTCACGGTAATAACCCTATCTTTATATGGTGTCATACACGTGATCAGCGCATCGGCTGTTATTTGCGCATGCTTGCTTTCAATTCTGTGTACGACTGTATATAACGTTTTACGTTCAACCATTGTGACAAAGGCATTTTTACGCCCTTTTCCAATCACTGTGTCACCCTCCCAATCACCAATTCTAGACTTTGAATCCACAATACTAGGGCGTTCATCAATGCTGACTCGATTAACTATCTGTCCACGTTTATCATAGCTTCCATAGCGTTTTTTATACTTTTTACATGCACGAGTGAGTGTCTTATGTAGCTTGCCACCACGAGCCTTGTCTCTGTAAAT
>NZ_JAATTW010000133.1:0-437 GCF_013414205.1 Pseudoalteromonas sp. MIP2626 | reverse complement strand
CACTGTATTTCGCGCTGTGTACGCCGTGCATTTTTATGCGGCGTAGACAACTTTACTAATCAATCGTATGAACATCGCAGAGGGTGGGTTGAAAGCAAATTACTTGCCCTCGCTAACGTATTTTGTATCGATGTGTGCGCGTATGCAGTAATGAGCAATCACACTCATTTAGTACTCTATGTTGATGATAAAAAAGCCAAGCGACTAACCGATAAAGCCATTATTCAGCGGTGGCACAGGCTTTGTAAAGGCACTGTTCTCACTAACAAATATCTGCAAGGTGAAGAGCTAAGTAAAATTGAATGGCTCTTTCTAAATGAAACAATCAGTGAATACCGAGAACGCTTAGCTAATATCAGTTGGTTTATGCGCTTATTAAATGAAGACATTGCGCGCAGAGCTAATAAAGAAGATAACTGTACCGGCCGCTTTTGGGA
>NZ_JAATTW010000132.1:0-443 GCF_013414205.1 Pseudoalteromonas sp. MIP2626 | reverse complement strand
AGCCCAATACTTGCTCGCGCTTAAATTTGGTCACGTAGCCAAACGTTTCTTCAAAATCCCAGCACTGTTTTAACTGGACTTTGACTATACCTATTTCAGTCGCATGTTTTGTCTTTGAGCGCTTCACTTTTAGCTCAAACTTTCCTGCGTGTAAATCATTATGGCACGTCTCGCATAGCGTTATTAGGTTACTGGGTGCATCAGTGCCGCCCTGAGAACGAAATACTTTGTGGTGTACGTGCAGCTTGGCGCTGTGCTTCGTTTTACGTCCACTTTGACATTTATAATTGTCACGTTGCAATACGTAGGCTTTAACGTTGTAGTAGCCCAGCTGTGCGCCTTGCTGGTAGCCGGCACCAGTCACAGTTGGGTTAGTTATCTTGTGTATATCGAAGCTAGCAGTTTCAACCTTCCAATGTGAAATTGGTAAGATAGCTTCAACC
>NZ_JAATTW010000131.1:0-459 GCF_013414205.1 Pseudoalteromonas sp. MIP2626 | reverse complement strand
CTCGTCGGGCTCATAACCCGAAGGTCGTCGGTTCAAATCCGGCTCCCGCAACCAATTTCCTTTAGGGGATTGAGGTTTCTGTAAACTCTAGCTTAAGAGTTAAAATAAAGTAGTCGATAGACTTAAAATATACAGGCGCGGGATGGAGCAGTCTGGTAGCTCGTCGGGCTCATAACCCGAAGGTCGTCGGTTCAAATCCGGCTCCCGCAACCAATTTCCTTTAGGGGATTGAGGTTACTGTAAGTGTTAGTTAAGGAAAAGCTTGTCGGTCTCAGCTCTTCATTAGCCAGCAAAGGTAGTCGTTATAAATTCGGCTCCCGCAACCAATTTTTAATTGGAAGCCAAGTTGTAATGTAAGCAACTTTAAATAAGTATGCAATTTCAGGCGCGGGATGGAGCAGTCTGGTAGCTCGTCGGGCTCATAACCCGAAGGTCGTCGGTTCAAATCCGGCTCCCGCA
>NZ_JAATTW010000130.1:0-522 GCF_013414205.1 Pseudoalteromonas sp. MIP2626 | reverse complement strand
AATCATTCAGGCATGCAAAAGGAACTAGAAGCGTGGTGGCACAAGTGCGAGCGTGAAAGGTTAACTCAGCATAATTGTGATGAATATACCGAAATAAGCTCAGGACATGGGCGTGTTGAAACACGTACATGCCAGCAGTTACTTATAGATAAAAGCTGGTTAGGCAAGGATTATCGTTGGCCTGGCTTAACGAGTATTATTAAGGTCAGGGCTGAAGTTCATGATAAGTCGGCAGGGTCGGATACCACTGAAACACGCTGGTATATAAGTTCATTAGACTTAAATGCAGCGCAAGCACTCAATGCGGTACGCAGTCACTGGCAGGTTGAAAGCATGCATTGGATGCTTGATATGAACTTCAGAGAAGATGAATCGAGAATACGCAAACTTCAAGGGCCATTAATGTTTAATGTAATGCGAAAGATAGCCATGGCGCTTTTTAAACAAGATACATCTAAGTCAGCTAGTATGGCGAGGAAAAAGAAAATGGCAGGGCTAGACGATGATTACCGCTCAACCCTG
>NZ_JAATTW010000012.1:0-75602 GCF_013414205.1 Pseudoalteromonas sp. MIP2626 | reverse complement strand
ATGCGACCAAGTAATTATTATGCCTTGATCTGATCACTACTTGCTCTATAAGTTCAATTTATAATGATCTTGCCGTGGATCGACAGGTAACTGAGCAGAAATATTATTGTAATGAGAAAAAGCAACCGTATGCGTAGACACTGAGCATGTAGGTGCATTTTTGCTATTTTTTGCTACTTTAATTAAATCGCAAGGTGCTTGCGGTGTAGTACCTTCGCCATTAGAGATAAGCGCATCCATTTGTACTAATGCACCCTCTAGCGGTAAAGCTGCCACGGCAACTGTTGTGCGTGTTGGTAAGTAGTCTTGGAAGAAACTAGCGTATACGTCGTTTACAGCATCAATATCTGTGATGTTTTTTAAAAACACATTAATTTTAATCACATCGTCCATAACATGATCAATACTTTCAATAACCGCTTTAATATTTGTTAAACACTGTTTTGCCTGTGTTTTTATATCATCAGCTACAATGTTACCGCTTTTAGGAGCAATCGGTAATTGTGCTGAAATATTATTGTAATGCGAAAAAGCAACTGTTTGTGTAGCTACAGTGCAGCTTGGTGCATTATTGGTGTTTCTTGAAAGCTTTATGATTGTGCCGCTCATCTTGATATTTCTCCTAGCTGAGATAGTTATAATGAGATTTAAATTGACCACATTAAAAGTGGGTTTATTCTCGCAGACTATCTAGCTGCTGCTCGATAGTCATTGATTTGAAGGTAAGGGTAACCATAGCATCAACTATGTTAGCGACAGTAAAGCTACCCTAATGGGGATAATAAATTCAGTTGCTATTAGCCAACTGCCAATACGCCACCAATTACAGCAACAACACCGCCAAGTGCACGGGTAGCGCGGTTATCAGCTTTTAGCATAAGTGTGCCTAAACCACGACCAATAAAGGTGATAGCTAAAGTAGCAATAACAAAGCCTGCCATGTAGCTCAATATACTTGCGCCTTCAGCCATTTCTGCACCGTGGGCATAACCATGTGTAAGCATAAATAAAGCGACTAAGCTTGCGCCTAATACGGTTGGTAATTTAGCCATAGTGGCAATTAAAATACCGGCTAGTAATACGGTCATTGCAATACCGGTTTCAACGCCTGCAAAGCTTAAGCCACTCCAAGCAAGGGCCGCACCTAAAACCATGCCGCCAACTACAAATAATGGCGCGCCGCGTTTCATTGCTGTGCTTTGGCGAATACTCCAAAAGCCAATTGCTGCCATTGCTAATAAGTGGTCAATACCCATAAGTGGATGTAACAAGCCACTAAGAAAACCGTTATGGGTTTCAACGCCATGACCAGGGTGGGCTAAAGCTGCAGTAGCTGTTAGCATTAAGCCTAATCCCATCAGTAATTTGGTCATTATTTTCATACTATTCTCCGTTTATATTTTTTACTATTGAATTGTGTTTTGATTAAAAGTTGTGTTACTTAATTAATACTATTTGGTTTGCCAGGTCGGCGTTCAGGTAACATGCCTTGCTTTAAAATAAAGCTGATGATTTCTTCTAAGCCAACACCATCGTAAAGGTTAGCAAAAACGAAAGGGCGTTCACCGCGCATTTTTTTCGAGTCACGTTCCATTACCTCTAACGAAGCATGTACATATTCTGCGATATCAATTTTATTAATTATTAATAAGTCAGACTTAGTGATACCTGGGCCACCTTTACGTGGAATTTTGTCGCCAGCAGACACGTCAATCACATAAAGTGTTAAATCAGAAAGCTCTGGGCTGAAAGTAGCTGATAAGTTATCGCCGCCAGATTCAACCAGTACTATTTCTAAATTGGGGTGGCGTGCTTGTAAGTCGTCAATCGCAGCTAAGTTCATAGAAGCATCTTCACGAATTGCCGTATGTGGGCAACCACCTGTTTCTACTCCTAAAATACGGTCCGCTGGGAGTGCGTCGTGTTTAAGTAAAAAGTCAGCATCTTCGCGGGTATAAATATCGTTTGTAACCACGGCGATATCATAGTGATCTTTCAATGCTTTACATAATTGACGTAATAAAGCTGTTTTGCCAGAGCCAACTGGGCCGCCAACGCCGATTCGTAAACAATGTGTCATTGCTGTTTTCCTTGTGTATATAGAAGCGTATTAGCTTCGAAATAATCTTGAATATTGTGTTTCGTGCTGTGCACTACCAAGCGCTAAGCCAGGCATAATTGGCCCAAGTTGGTCGTCGGCTAATGCTAATGCAGTGTCGATTGCGATAACCATTTTAGGCCGTAATTGCTCAATTAAACGCTGCGCTGCAGTATGGCCAAGCGGCATTGCTTTACAGGCAACCGCCAGTTGGTTTTCTAACCAGCCCCAAACAAACCCGAGTAAGCTTTGGCGTACTGGAATTTGTCGCTGCTGCGCTAACCAGGCAAAAACGGTGACATAACCTGGGTCTTGCGGTAATGCTGCATGACCTTGCTCGGTTTGTGGTTGTAACTGTAAACTGTTGAGCAAACGCATCAGGGCTAAGCCTAAGCGAGTATCTTCATCGCTTAATTCGGCAGTTTCACGATTTGCATGTAGCCATTCGTTCCAGTAGCTTAAACCTTCGCTGTCGCTTTTAGCCCAGCAGTTTTGTAGCCGAGCAAGTACCGGTAATTCGCAGCGCGTTAAACCGTCGTCAAGCACACCTTCTAACCATTCGCCAAGTTGTTGCTCATTAGTAACCCAGCCAAGTTCAAACGCGCTTTCTAACCCCTGAGACCAAGCAAAAGCACCAATTGGCAGCGCAGGGCTGATCAATTGCATCAAGCCCAATAATGCCAGATCACTGCTTTGTGTTGGCTCAGTATTAGTGTGCATGAGTATGACCATGCGATTGCTCACGACCCGCGTGTGCATATGCACCAGATTCTGGATCAAACGGTGCTTGGTGGTGCGTTAATTGCGCGCCTAAAAGTACCGCTAACTCTTCTAATACATGATCTGGCGGAAAACGTATCCAATGGCGACCATCAGCATCAACGCCAATTGCAAGTGACACATGGCGGTTACCTAAGTGGTAACATAAACGTGCCAAAGGCAAGCCGTTTTCTATGTATGCAGTGGTAACCGGCTCATCGGCAGCGCTAATACTAAATACTTCGCCGCTGCTGGCACGCAGTAAATCGCCATTACGAAGCACTGGGCCACGGTCAAGAAATAAACCAACATCATGACCATTGTCAGTCACTGCTTTTAGGCGACCACGAATACGTAACTCGTATGGCAAGGTGAGGGTATCGAACACAGCATCTTGTGTGTTGCTATCTATTCTTTTTGTTAATTCAAACATCTAATTGTCCTAAAAATGGATTAAAACAAATGGTAGCGCTGGGCTAACGGTAATTCAGTTGCAGGTTCGCAGGTAAGTAATACACCGTCAGCGTGAACCTCATACGTTTGCGGATCTACCGTTAATACTGGGCAAGCATCGTTGAGCTTCATATCGCATTTACGCACTTGTCGCACATTTTTACAGGCCACAAGCTGGCTTTTCAAACCGAGCTTTTCTTCAAGCCCAGTATTCATAGCAGCTTGGCTTACAAAGGTCATACGTGTTGCACTTACTGCTTTACCTAATGCACCAAACATACGGCGGTAATGTACTGGTTGTGGTGTAGAAATAGCTGCGTTTGGATCGCCCATTGCCGCACCTGCAATCATGCCGCCTTTTAATATAATTGATGGTTTAACCCCAAAAAATGGCGGTTTCCACAGTACTAAATCTGCAAATTTACCTACTTCGATTGAGCCTACTTCATGGCTTATACCGTGAGTGATGGCTGGGTTAATAGTGTATTTGGCAATGTAACGTTTTGCGCGAAAGTTATCGGCGCCCAGTGCTTCATCTTCTGGTAATAAACCACGTTGCACGCGCATTTTATGAGCGGTTTGCCACGTACGACACACTACTTCGCCAATGCGACCCATGGCTTGCGAGTCAGAGGACATCATCGAAATAACGCCCATATCATGAAGAATATCTTCGGCCGCAATTGTTTCACGGCGAATACGTGAGTCGGCAAAGGCTACATCTTCAGGAATGTTAGGGTCGAGGTGATGACAACCCATCAACATATCAAGGTGCTCATCCACGGTATTAATAGTGTATGGGCGAGTCGGGTTAGTTGACGACGGCAACACATTAGGCATAGCACAAGCAACAATAATATCAGGGGCGTGGCCACCACCGGCACCTTCGGTATGATAGGTGTGGATACAACGATCTTTAAATGCCTCTAAAGTATCTTGCACGAAACCAGATTCATTGAGGCTATCAGCATGAATGGCAACTTGAATGTCGTAGCGATCGGCAACATCTAAAGCATTGCTAATAGAAGCGGGTGCTGCGCCCCAATCTTCATGAATTTTTAAACTCATAGCGCCGGCTTTAATTTGTTGCTCAAGTGCTTCGGGAGTACTTGCGCTGCCTTTACCTAGAAAACCAATATTAATCGGTAAATCGTCCACGGCTTGCATCATTTTGCCTAAATGCCATGGCCCCGGTGTATGTGTTGTAGCTACTGAGCCTGTTGCTGGGCCAGTGCCGCCGCCAATCATGGTGGTTAGGCCACTCATGAGCGCTTCGTCAACTTGTTGTGGGCAAATATAGTGCACGTGGGTATCAACGCCACCGGCGGTCAAAATTTGACCTTCACCGGCAATGATTTCGGTACCTGGGCCAATAATAATGTCTATATCGGGCTGTGTATCAGGGTTGCCAGATTTGCCAATAGCAGCAATGCGGCCATTTTTTAAACCCACGTCGGCTTTAATAATGCCCCACCAGTCGATAATCACTGCGTTAGTGATAACCGTGTCCATAACGGCGTCATCACAGCGTTGGCTTTGACCCATGCCATCACGAATAACTTTACCGCCACCAAATTTTACTTCTTCACCATAATGGGTATGGTCGTGTTCTATTTCGACCCATAATTCGGTATCACCTAAACGAATTCTATCACCCGTGGTTGGGCCATACATGTCAGCATAGGCTTGACGAGATATTTTCATTACACGCTCTCCTGTTTAGGTTTATTGTCTAAAGGTCCCATTACTTCACCACGAAAACCGTAAAGACGACGTAAACCTGAATAGGGGATCAAAGATACTTCACGGGTTTGTCCTGGTTCAAAGCGAATTGCTAAACCAGCAGCAATAGCTAAGCGATAACCATAGGCTTGCTCGCGATCAAAACTCAGTGCTGGGTTACTTTCGGCAAAGTGGTAATGAGAGCCAACCTGTACAGGTCGATCCCCTTTATTAGCAACATTAATGGTGATGCTTTTACGGCCAACACACAGTTCAATATCGCCACTTTTTAGTTGATATTCACCTGGAATCATAACGAACTTCCTTAAACTATAGGGTTATGCACAGTGACCAGTTTGGTACCGTCAGGAAACGTTGCTTCTACTTGTACGTCTTGAATCATCTCAGCAATGCCTTCCATTACATCGTCGCGGGTCAACATTTCACGACCCAATGCCATCATTTCTGCCACTGTGCGCCCTTCGCGCGCACCTTCCATAATAGCGCAGGTGATTAGAGCAATTGCTTCTGGGTAATTTAGTTTTAGCCCTTTGGCTTTGCGTCGCTCTGCAAGTAAACCTGCAGTGAATAACATTAATTTATCTTTATCTCTGGGTGTTAATTCCATCGCTAACTCCATAGTCCTCGATGTTGTTATATTAATTACCTATGACTAATTGGCACAGGTAGTGTGTTCGCCTAAGCAAAAGCTAAGACGATATGTTTAAAATATCGGTACAGTTTTCTTCAGCCAAGAGGCTAATCATAAGCAATAACTAGGCTCTGCTTATAATTAACACCTTGGTAAATAATAGTGTTTAATTAATCACCTAAAGAGCATAGGCGATAGAATTATTGTTGTTATTTTTAGCCATGACAAACAGTTAAAAATTAGGTTAACCAAATCCGTGGTATGGTGGCTTGATGTCCGCTTAATAGCGGGCGAAGTATGTTGCGTACCTGTTCAAATAATTTCCATACTTGGTTACGTTCGTGCCCTAAATAGCGCACTAATAAAACGTCACGGCGGTAGGTAGCGGCCCAATTATTACTGGGCGGTAGTTGTTCACGCAGTGCAGCAATAGCTGCTGCTGGATCGTTTAAGCCAACAGTCCAAAATGTGCCATGTACGGTAGCACCACCTTGGCCCCATTTACCGTTAAATCTAGGGTGAGTGGGGTCTAAATTTTGACGCTCTAACCACAATGGCTTACCGTCTTGGGTTAACTTAAAACGCTGCTCAATACAGCCAGTAGCAAAGGGCAAATCACTGGCAGGGCGACCAAGGCCTAGTATTTCCCAGCCTAGGCACTTAGCTGTTTTAGCCAGTTCAATGTTAAATACTTGCAGCCCACGAGAGCCATCAAAGGCGAGGGTTTCTTGCGGCAACCACTCTAAAATGGCGTTGTCATCCACTTTTAAATTAGTAGTTTGGCTCCATGCAACCCCGTTGCTGTCGGCTTTATAAAGCTTATTGGCAGCAGGTGTGGTAATTAAACTATGCGCACCTTTAGTGAGCGAAATATCGATATTGAGCGCATCGCCACTCACAACCCCACCGGGCGGATGCAGTAAATACACGTGACAGCAACCATCTTTGCCTTCAGGGTAAAAAGGTCTTTGCACACGTAATGGACCATAATGACGAGCAATATTCATGCGCGTAACACGTGTATCGCCGCTGTTTTGAGCACAGAAGCCGAGCGTTAAAGAAGCCGCCCAGTGGCGATTGGCATCAAAGCTATGCCCAGATTTAGCGTCTGCCCGATGTGTTACGGGCATGGAGGAAAGTGTCATCATTCCAACATATACCTTTTATATAGGCCCAGCAGTGCACCTTTCGCTAAATTTATGGCTTTTCTGACGCGCAGGGGTATAGCCTTAAGATAGCAAAATCTTTAAGAACGTCCACATGTGTGGATTCGGTCAAATTGACGGAGTCAGCTTGTTAGCCTTCGCCGGATGTCAGTATGCGGGCAATTAATTGCCTGAAATTGCAAAACTGATGAAGATAAACTTCGAATACATATCAGGGTGTGTATCTACTTCCCGCAAATAGAGTCTGTTAAAGCTCAAATCATAGGGCGTGTAGAGTTGTGAGGAAATAACTATGTTCTAGCTAGATGTTAGCTGAGGAAAATAAATTGTCCAGAAAAAAATTAAAAAAATTACATTTTTTCAATGTGTTTAACTATTTGTTGTTATTTATTAATTAGATACGAGCTTTTACTGTTGGTACAAAATATGTACCAAAGGTTAAAGTTGATTAAAATAACGCCTGTTTAAGCATTAGTATAATGCTGTACTAGCGGTTTCTAAGCTTTGGATTAGTATAAATATTAAGCCTTTGAGGGTAAAAAACACAAGCTCAGAAATAGCAATTAATGCAAATATACTTTTGCGCTAGCGTACTATTTTAGTGTTAAAATTATATTTTAGCTTAAAATACAGGCAGCTTAATAAGTTAAATTCCCTGTATGCTATGAATTATCTTTGCGATAAAACGGGCTAAATTATTTGCTGTTTTGTGCTGCAGCACTATTTACAAGTTATAGGTATAAACATTTATATAGGTATATACGTTTTAACCTAAAAATAAGACCCTAATTTAAAAGTAAGAATAAAAAACGATTATGTAAATTACCTGCATCTTTTGTGTAATTGCAATGACGTGCCACATTCTCAAAGAGAGAATGGTGCGGGCTAAAGTAACGCTATTCATTAATTAAATAAGAACAAAGGATGTTGGCTTTCATTAAACTACAATATGAATTATAGATAATCGACTGTATATAAAATCAAAATAACATACGTTTATTTTTATAAAGCAACTTAAGAGGATGTTTATTATGGCTAAAGTGCTTAAAGCGAAAGAGCATGATATTGGTGGGTTAAATGTAAAACGCATTTTACCTCATCAAGAAAAACGCATGGTAGGTCCATTTGTTTTCTTTGACCAAATGGGGCCAAATAATTTCCCTGAGATCCGAATAAAACTCACACCTATTTATGCATAATAACTAGGTGTGGGTTGCTCAAACTTAACTTGTCTGAAGATAATCTGCAGAATTAACAACAAAAATAAAATATAAAGCAATAAGAGGTAATCATGCTTAGAGTCACACTAGAGCAATGGCGAATGTTTCGCTCTGTGGTGCAATTTGGTGGCTTTAATCAAGCCTCACAAGGAATTCATAAAAGCCAGTCAAGTATTCATAATGCGGTGGGTAAAATAGAAAGCTCGCTCGATGTTAAGTTATTTGAAATTGAAGGGCGAAAAACTGTTTTGACTCAAGCAGGTGAGCTAATGCTTAAGCGCGCCAACTTTTTGCTTGATGAAGCCGCTAAGCTGGAAATAGTGGGTCATACTCTTGGTCAAGGCACAGAAGGGAGCCTAAAAATTGCAGTTGATGAAATGTTTCCACAAGCAAGGCTGTATAAAGTGCTTGATACTGTTTCTGCCCAATACCCAATGCTGCAAATTGAGTTGGTGGAGTCGGTACTGAGTGGGGCAAGCGAACTGATTGAGAATGCTGATGTAGATATTGCTATTTCACCGGTTGCATTAACAGAAGGTTTTAGTGAGCAACTTTGCCAAATAGACTTTATTGCAGTTGCTAATCCAGATCACACATTACATTCTTTGGGGAGAGATTTAACCGCAGAGGATTTAAAAAGTCATCGTCAAATTGTAGTGCGCGACTCAGGTATGCATCGTAAAAGTGATGCAGGCTGGTTAGGTGCTAACCAGCGCTGGACGGTGAGTCATTTACGTACTTCTATTGATATGATCTGCAGTGGTTTAGGTTTTGCTTGGCTACCTTTAACTTCTATTAAAAATGAACTAGCACAGGGCAAACTCAAAACACTCCCTTTGCAACATAACAGCAAGCGCTCTATGCAGTTGCATTTAATCTTTAAAGATGGCGACAGCTTAGGTCCAGCAGCCAGAGCTTTTTTAGCTGAACTAAGATATCAATGTGAAGAACTACAATAAACATTCTTTTAAATCGAATGATTGATACTAAAACAGCTAATTTTAATCGTATAAACACAGTAGTAAACTGGCTTCATTGAAATAGATGAAGGAATTTATAATGAAATATATAAGAAAGTCACAAGAGCGCGGTTCGGTCGATCTTGGTTGGTTGCAAAGCAAACATAGTTTTTCTTTTGGCAGTTACTACGATCCAAAACATATGGGTGTTTCAGCACTGCGCGTAATAAACGACGACATGGTTATGCCAGGTAAAGGTTTTGGGACGCACGGGCACCGCGATATGGAAATTATTTCGTATGTTATGCAAGGCGCATTAAAGCATGAAGACAGTGAAGGCAATAAGCACACTGTACCGGCAGGCGACGTACAACGTATGAGTGCGGGCAGTGGCGTAATGCATTCAGAATATAATGCATCTAACACTGACCAAGTTAAGTTTTTACAAATTTGGATACAGCCCAATAAAATGGGAATTAAACCAAGTTATGAGCAAAAAAGTATTGCGCAAAATGGTCCACTAACGCCATTACTTACACCAGAGGGCGGCGAAAATGCATTGTCAATTAATCAAGATGCAAGCTTGTCACGCTTAGTTTTAAACGTGCAACAAACGTTTATGCTGGCCTCGGGTAAGCAAATTGGTTACCTGCACATTGTAAAAGGTAGCGTAATGGTTGATGGTAAAGAATTTGCTGCAGGTGATGCCTTTGCGGTTGACCCCGCGACAGAGTTAAACCTTGAAGCAACAGCTGAACTTGAAGCTTTATGGTTTGAATTACCGGCGGATTTCTAGTATGGGTATTACAACACTTGTTTTAATAGCAGCTGTTGTTGTGTTAATAGGTGTTTCAAAATCAGCATTTGCAGGGGCATTAGGCGTGTTTGCCGTGCCGCTGCTAATGCTAAAATTGCCAGCAGCGCAAGCCATTGCACTGATGCTGCCACTATTAATTATTGGCGACATGTTAAGCGTAAGAAGTTACTGGCGAAAATGGGACAATCAACTACTTCTGCCCCTAATTCCTGGGGCAATAGTAGGTGTGCTCATTGCTTATTTAATTATAGACGTTATTAATGCAAAGCACTTACGCTTGATAATCGCCTTAATATGTATTGTTTTTTCAATTAAAAATATTTTCTTTAAAAAAAGCTCGCTTAAAATTCTCAATAATAAAATTGGCGCGGGGATAATGTCCATGTTCTCCGGTATTACCAGCAGTTTAGTGCATGCGGGTGGGCCACCCATTATTATTTATTTCACAGCGATAGGGCTTACTCCGGGTAAGTTTGTTGCTACCGCGGCGATATTTTTCGCAATGATGAATGTAATAAAACTTATTGCAGCTTTATCGTTCGGCTTGTTAACGGGTGAGACAATTTTAACTGCACTGGCCTTTTTCCCACTGGCATTTGTAGGTAATTGGTTAGGGGTAAAAATTAATGAAGTACTGGATAAAGTGTTATTTTTAAAGATAATGAATTATTTATTGTTAGTGCTCGGTTTTTGGTTACTTTTAGGTAAGTAACTGTAAATAGATTAGTTTTTTAATTACTTAAATATTTGAACAACCACAGGAGATACTCATGTCTGAATTGAAAATGTCAAACTTAAAAGATCTACAACAATTAGCACAGAAGCGTCGCTCTATCTATGCTCTAAGCGATCAGTTGCCAGTTTCTAACGAAGAAGTAGTTAAGCTTGTTGAGCACGCGGTTTTGCATACGCCATCAGCTTTTAACTCACAATCGGCACGTATCGTCGTTTTGTTTGGTGATGAGCATCACAAACTGTGGGACATTACTGAAGAAACGCTTAGAGTTATCGTTGGTGACGACGAAAAATTTCAAGGTACTAAAAATAAAATTGCAGGCTTTAGAGCCGGTGCAGGTACGGTATTGTTCTTCGAGGACAAAGCCGTAGTAAGAAACATGCAAGAAGCTGCACCTTTGTATGCTGACAAATTTCCAATTTGGGCACAACAAAGCAGCGCTATGCATCAGTATGCGATTTGGACAGCATTGGCTAGCTTAGACATTGGTGCCAACCTGCAACATTATAATCCAGTTATCGATCAAAAAGTTGCAGATGAGTGGAACATAGCTGCAGACTGGGAATTGAATGCACAAATGGTATTTGGCGCTATCGATCAGCCAGCAGGCGACAAGGAGTTTAAACCGGTTGAAGAACGTATGAAAGTATTTGGTTAATACACTTACTTTAACATAATTTAACCAATGAAACCGTTTTGATATATTTCTAGCGGTTTCATTTTTTATAAGTAACCAATTAATCTAACATTGATTTAAACAACAGCCAAAGCGTTTAACTTTAACATTTGTAATGTTAAAGTATGACTTACTTTCTTAGTGAATAAATCAGAATACCCGCCATAGCACCTAATACCTAGCAATAGCATTCAGTATAAAATGATAAGCACTACTTCGCTTTGTAACCTCTACTTAGCTTATATTTTTAAATTAGCAATTTATAGCTTCAATAATCAAACGCTTGGCAATATAGCTTTATCCTATAAAAACAATACCGTGGCTTTCATAGTTGCTTAGGTATAGTTAGTTTAAGTCATTGTTTTCATTTCTTATTAAATTAAATTTAGGTTTATTATATCTGTAAGAAAGCGCATCTAACCTGCATAGCTTTTCTGAGAGCTTTGTTAAATTTAATTAATATTAGTTCCTTAAATTATTAGGCGACACGTATGAAACTGATGTAGATGGAAATTCAACTCAACTGCAAGCAGGTATTATTCCACCAGCTTCAGTACCTGGCTTCTCTAAGCATGTATTTAGTAGCCAGTTGTACTACCAAATTGGTGGATTCGATACCGCGGTTATTTACAAATACCGTAGCGAATACTTCCAACCTTACACATCTAATGGTACTCGCTTACGTTATGTTGACGGGGTAGGAGTGTGGGAAATGCGCGCATCTTATAAAATTGATGAGCACATTAGAATTAAAGCAGAGGCAATTAACTTATTTAGTGCACCTAAATCACAAGACTACTTTGTTGAGGGTAACCTAGGTGAAGTGAATGACTACGGGCCACGCTTATTCTTAGGTATGAGCTTTAAGTTCTAATTTAAAGCAATTAACACACAAAAGGCTCTAATTTAGAGCCTTTTTTATTTGGTGAACAAACTAACTTAGTGGGTTAAATGGGTAATAGAATACAATCCACGCGTTTCATCTGTTTTACGTTTTATCTCTTCAAGCGCTTTAGCTTCACTGGCTGCAAATAATGCATTAATTAATCGGTTAAAGTGGTTATGCATTGCTTTTCTTGCTGCTGATGAGTCATGCGATGCAATTGCTTCGTATATAGCAGTGTGTTCTTGTATTCGCTGCTCGTTACTTTGCGAACAAACATCTTCATGAGCCGAAATAATTTCAGGTTCGGTTAATCTCAACTTCCAAAGATTATTAATTGTTAAAACAATAGCGTTATTACGGGTTGATTGCGCAATAATTTCATGAAAACGTTGATCGGCTGAATTCGCGGTTTCAGCAATGCGCATGTCATCAAGTGTTTGTTTTAACAACGCCAACTCTTCACTTTGTATCGTTGCAGCAGACAGTGCTGCAGCCTCGGCTTCAACCAAAGCACGGGCTTGAGTTAGCTCAAATGCACTAATTGGTTTAGCGAAGCTTTCTGACTTTTTAGTGTCAGTAACAAAAACACCAGATCCCGTTTTTACTTCAACGCGCTCTCTAACTTCAAGTGCAATAATTGCCTCGCGTATAGTCGGGCGGCTTACTTGGTGAATTTCGGCTAACTCACGCTCTGCTGGTAACCGTGTACCTACAGGATAAATGCCTTGAGCTATCGCGGCTTCTAATTTTTCAACAATTGTCCAAAAACGTCTGCGCCTTTTCATTTTCATATCCTCTGATTTAAATTGTTGTAAATTCATAATGTTGCCACAATAGAAAATTAATAAGGCTACTTTACGCCTACTTTGTAATCGTAAGTTAATTGGTAATTTTATAATACTAATTGGTAAGATAACCCCCTTCAAGAGGCTTGTCAAATTGGCTTCACTTTTCATGTAAGGTATTGATATACATTTCTCTATTGATAAATACCTAGCGTATTATTGCAAACAAAAACGCATTTATTAATCAATCTTATTTACAAATAAATCTAAGGCATAATACTGTGGTTTGAGGTAGTCTATTCAACATTTTAAAAGTGCATTTATAAGCAATTAAAAATTTGGCGATTAAATACATGGCGTATTTAAATACATAAGTTAAATATATCAATAAAAGGAGTTTAGTATGAAAAGTTATAAAGCGTTCCCGCTTGAAGTTAAAAATGACATAACAGAGTCAATTAAAAGTCAGTTTGGTGATACTTTTTCAAATGATTTAATTTTAACCTTTATTCGGGTAATGGAAGATTCAACATTTGTTGAAGTTGATTTTACAGATTTATTAGCATTTTTAGCCGAGTGTAAACTTGGTTTTAAAACCTTTTCTAATCAAGATACGTTAACTGAATTTGTTAAATCAAATCAGTGCGCACCAAAGGCTTTATTTGGGCATAAAAAGTTGCTTGAAAATTCCGATACTAATTTTATGGATGACTTTTCTGATAGTGTAAATAAGCTTAAGCAGCTTGTAGCAAATGATGGCTTTTTATATGTGTCGGCTGGCTTTAATCAAGACTTAAGTGAGCATAAAAACGGTTTTGAATTTTTTATGATTAGCTCTCATGAATAGAGAAGGTTAATTATGTAGTGGAACTGGTATAAGGGAGAATATACAAGTGCATTACTTAAATGGGTTATATAAATTAAACCACAGACTAAGGTTAACTACATTTATTACTGCTGTAATTAGCTGGCTTTTTGTTAGAAAAGCCAGCTAGCAATAACTGCGTTTTAGCAATAACTGCGTTTTAGCATAAAACTCACAAATAGACCGGGTTACACTATTAAGCCAATAAAATCATTTGCCCTTTAAGGGCAGCAAATATTACAAAGCATCCTTGCTTATCAAAACTGTGTTTCTAGCTGTAATATCAAAATTTAGATATAACTAATAGTTTATAAGCAGCCAGGTAAATGTTTTGCAGGGTCTGTTTCACGTGCTTTTATTGCATCAGCAACAGTCATCCCAAGGGCTTTAGCAACACCTTCACCATAGGCAGGATCGCACCGATTACAGTTACGAATATGACGATATTTAATAAAGTCATAGGTATCACCTATTTGTGCCGCCGTATTACTAAATAGCGCTTGTTTTTGCTCATCATTCATTAAGTTAAAAAGAGCGCGTGGCTGACTAAAGTAGTCGCTATCGTCTTCACGGAAGTCGTAATGTTTAGCATCGCCATTAATTTTAAGTGGCGGTTCAACATATTGTGACTGCTCTTGCCACTGGCCAAAGCTATTCGGTTCGTAGTGTGGCCTTGCGCCATAGTTACCATCAACACGGCCTTGTCCATCGCGCGCATTGCTATTAACAGGGCAGCGAGGTTGATTTACCGGCACTTGATTATGATTCACACCTACACGGTAGCGCTGTGCATCGGCGTAGTTAATTAAACGGGCTTGTAGCATTTTATCGGGTGATACGCCAATTCCAGGTACTAAATTACTCGGTGCAAAAGCAGCTTGCTCTACGTCAGCAAAGTAGTTATCAGCGTTTTTATTTAACTCATACTCACCTACTTCAATCAGTGGGTAATCAGCTTTAGGCCATACTTTAGTTAAATCAAAAGGGTGATACGGCACGTTATCAGCTTCGGCTTCAGGCATAATTTGCACATACATTTTCCATTTAGGGAAGTCGCCGCGCTCAATCGATTCAAATAAATCTTTTTGATTACTTTCACGATCCATAGCAACTATTTCAGCAGCTTCTGCATCGGTTAAGTTTTTAATACCTTGTTGTGTACGAAAATGAAATTTCACCCAAAAGCGCTCCCCGGCTTCATTCCACAAACTATAGGTGTGTGAGCCAAAACCATGCATATGTCTATACGAGGCAGGTATACCACGATCACTCATTACAACCGTTACTTGATGGAGCGCTTCAGGTAATAAAGTCCAAAAGTCCCAATTGTTAGTTGCAGAGCGCATATTAGTACGAGGATCGCGCTTTACCGCTTTATTCAAATCTGGGAATTTAAGAGGATCACGTAAAAAGAATACAGGGGTATTATTACCAACCATATCCCAATTGCCTTCTTCGGTATAAAACTTTAATGCAAACCCACGAATATCACGCTCAGCATCAGCAGCGCCACGTTCACCTGCTACCGTACTAAATCGAGCAAACATTTCGGTTTTTTTACCAACTTCGCTGAATATTTTTGCACAAGAATACTTACTAATGTCGTTAGTAACAGTAAATGTGCCAAACGCGCCAGAGCCCTTTGCATGCATACGGCGCTCTGGAATAACTTCGCGTACAAAATTTGCCAGCTTTTCATTTAGCCAAACGTCTTGAGCAAGTAATGGCCCACGCTTACCAGCGGTCATACTATTTTGGTTATCAACAACAGGCGCACCGCTGTTAGTGGTGAGAGGGGTATGGTCAAAAGGACATCTTTTATCACTCATACAATTGCTCCTTTAATGATTATTTAGAATGAAAACAAAATACACTGATCACTCAATACTATACTAATAGCCCAAATAGTATAGTACGAGAATTAGCCGAGATAGATCCCTGTAAAAAATGGTATTTAAAGTTTTATAAAAAGGCTTTTTGATCAGCAGTGGTTGAGCACAATAAATTTAAAAATAACAATGTGGGGACGAAAAGCACGTTAAATAAACTTTAAAAGTAAAGATCATTTTATTTCTAAGGCATGTTTTGAGTCTTCTAAAGCAGTACGGCAAACATAAATAAGTATGCTATGAATGATATTTCCTTGTATTAAACAAAATAGTTGAAACTACTTTGCAAGCTTGCGATCCTCTTTAATAAATTTTTTAATTTAATATTAAAGGCCTTAAAGTACACAAGGCTTAAATAATGTTAACAATGCAACAAACAACTCATTCAGTTTCGATCACCAATTTTGAATTTATTAAATCAACTTTTCCGGAACTATATCGTTTAGCAAACGAAATGGAATATTATTATTCAACCGACCATAGTTGCGCTTTACTCAAAGCTCGCTTGTTTGCTGAGGTTTGGTGCCATCAAACAGCACAGTTTTTTAATTTAAAGTTAGCTAAAAATTCAGATCTTAGTCAAAAAATAAATCAGTTAAAGCTTTTATCTACGGTTCCAACTTATATTATTGATGAGTTAAGCCTAATAAGAACAAGCACTAATCATGGGGTTCATGCATCTCAGGAGTGGGAAGGGAGTTGGCGTTCAGTTGTTAGTTGTAGTCGTACACAAGTAAAGCAAACACTAAAGGCTACTTTTGAACTAGCTCAGTTTTCTTACTTTAATTTAGCAAATGAGCTAGGAGAGCAGGCTATATGGCAAGAGCCTGTTTTAGAAAATACCGTTTCTAATGTAAACCTTGCTTTAAATGGATGCCCCCAAGCAAATTTAGCAATTGCCGAGCAAGCGTATTCGCAATTGCTTTCAATAAAAAATCAAGTATCTACTTTGAGTAATAAAACAAATAAAAAAGCGTATAACACACTAAATAAAAAAGATTTAGAGTATTGGTTATCTCGGGCGCATTCATTAAATGCTTCAGGTACGTGGCAATTATATGCACAAGCATACGAGCAAAAATTTTTAGAAGAGTCTAAAACTATAAATGCAGAGTATTGTTATAAACAGGCTATGAAAGAATGCACTACGGGTGAATCATACTTTTTATATGCTAATTATTTAAGTGTAATAGGTCAGCCTAAAAGAGCGTGGATTCTTTGTGAGGAGTCTGCAAAGCATGGTTATCATCAAGCTATTGTTGCTTTGCAGAAAAAACACTATAGATCAGATGATAGTATTTATAATCATTGGGTTAAGCAGGGGGTTGAGTATAAAGAAATTAACTCATTTACTATCGATGCTGCAAATAAACTCGAATTATGGCTAACAGATAAAGAAAACGATTTGGCAAAAAAACGAGCTCGTACGGCGTTAATTACAGCGCAAGCAACGCAAGCACCAGGGTATCAATATTTAAAAGCATTTTGTGATTACTTTGGTTACTGGGGTAAAACACCAAAATTAAATGTAGTTAGCGAGCTTATTAATACTTATAAAAATTTGCCGGGTACAGTGTATTACCAAACTCGGTTATTTAGCATATTAAAAGAACACACTGCGCACAGAGTAACCGCTATAGAGATTGGTTGTGTCGCAATAAAGTTAGAAAAAAATATAAAACTAAAAGCACAAATTCAGTTTGAAATAGCAATGCTGATGAAAGAAGAGCTAGCAAGTTGTGGCAAAGTAAAATGCAGCTTTGGGCTAAAAGCGTTAATAAAAGAGTCGGCCCAATTAGGATATGAAAAAGCTAAACAATTTTTAAAGCTTCCTGTAGGCAAGGCACTAATGCGAGATAATTCCTTTATTAGCCAAACAACAACATTTAAACAAGTTAATCGTCAAAAGCAAAAAATAGCTAAAAAACAGGCTAAAAAAGCAAACAAAAAATAGTTATACCAAAATAGTGTTAACTTTAAATAGGTAACAACTTATTTAAAGTTAACAAAATGATGTTAAAAAATACAATATAAATTAATTAACTCAATAACATAAGCACTTCTAGTTTCACTTAAGCAGCCTTTGGGATAAGATATAACAATCTCATACGAAAGGATTCTTGATGAAAAATATTCTACTAATAGTTACTGGTGCAAGCCCACAAGTATTAACCGAAACTCTTTTTGCGCTTTATCAGCAGGGTAAGCCTATTCCCGAAGAGATTTTTGTTATTACTACAAAAAGCACAAAGCCAATGCTTACTAATGGATTATTTGAGCAAGGTCATTTAGCTAAATTAATAGCAGATTATAAACTTCCTGATATTAAACTCCCCGATGAAAATATTTGGCTAATAGAAGACGATAAAGGCCAACCTATTAATGATGCTAAATCTGAAATAGAACAAACTTACATGGCCGACTTTATTACCCGTAAAGTGTTTGAACTTACCAATAAAAACGATATTAGTATTCATGCATCTATTGCTGGTGGACGTAAAACAATGGCGTTTTATTTAGGCTATGCCATGTCATTATTAGGCCGTGAGCAAGATTCGCTCAGTCATGTATTTGTGAATAACGAATTTGAATTTGTCAGAGACTTTTACTACCCAACACCTTATGACCATATTATTGATGGTAAAAACGGCACGCAGGTCAATTGTATTAATGCAAAGGTAACCCTTGCCGAAATACCCTTTGTACGAATGCGCCAATCTATAGACGAAACTCTAATTGCTTCAATGCAAAGTGCATCGTTTAGCCAAACAGTAGCAAGCTTAAACTCAGCTCATAAAAAAGATTTAACCCTTGAAGTAAACGCAAAAGCAAAAACGCTCACCTTTGCAGGTATCGAAATTAAACTTACCGCAAAAGAAACCGCCTTTTATTTATGGTTAAACCAATACAGCCAAAGTGAACATAAAAAGCTAGTTGTGGGTCGTGATTTTGAAGAGTCTTTGCGTTACAGCAAAGAATATCTCATGCTTTTACAGCAAAATAGTAGTGATTTACGTATATTCCGCGATACGTTTGGCATAGAGCCCGAAGATTTCAGAGATGGTTTATACAATGATTTGAAAGTAATGGAAAAAACCTTTGTGCAACAAACGCGCAGCCGCATAAACAATAAAATAAATAAGGTGTTACCAAACGAGCTTGCTAAAAAAGTAGCGATTGACTCTAATAACCAAAGCTTTGAAACAAGCTATTGGTTAAGTGCAGCAACAAGTAACATAAAAATAAATATAACAGCTTAATATTCTCAAGCTTGCAAACGCATAAAAATAATAACGCATGGTAAATTAGTTGATAAGGAAGTAATCAGGAATGAAGCAGTCAATGAACTTTGAACATATTCAATCTAAGTGGCCAGAGCTACACCAGTTAGCCGCTTTTGCAGAAGACTATGCGATTACCGATCCGCAAAGCTCATTGGTTAAGCTGCGTTGCTTTGCCGAAAAAGTAGTAGGCTACTTATACAAAGAGCTTAGCTTACCTGTTTTACCAACGTCTAACATTTTCGATAAACTCACCGCCGACGACTTTACCAGTGCCGTGCCGCGTTTAATAACCGATAAGCTCCATGCCATACGTAAAAGCGGCAACCAAGCCGCGCATGAAGGCAAAGTAGATCAACAACAAGCTATTTGGATATTAAAAGAAAGCTACTTTGTAGCCTCTTATTTGTTTATGGCTTATGCCAATGGCACGCAACAAGAATGCCCAGAGTTTAAAGCGCCTGAGCAAACACAACCTAGCAATCAAAGCGATGCCCAGTTTGCTAAAAAGAACAAGCAACTCACTCAACAATTAGCCGAAAATCAAGCCCGTTTAAAACGCGCGCTTGACGAACTAGAAGCCGCAGAGCTTGCACAAAAACAAGCCCAGCAGCAAACAGCAAAACTAAAACAAACTATTGATGCAGAAAAGCTTAACCAGGTTAAAACCCGCAATGAGCAAATTGTTAACTCAAGTTTTAACTTTAACGAAGATGAAACCCGTAAACGCATTATCGACTTAGACCTGCGTAATGCAGGTTGGAATGTAGCACTTGACGACAAATCAACAGAAGACGTTGGCAAAGAAGTAAAAGTAACAGATCAACCTACAACAACAGGTATAGGCTATGTTGATTACGTATTATGGGATGACGACGGAAAGCCACTTGCTGTAATAGAAGCCAAACGCACCCGCGAAAATATCGAAAAAGGCCGCCAGCAAGCAACGCTTTATGCCAACGCGCTCGAAAAGCAATTTGGGCAACGGCCCGTTATTTTTTACTCGAACGGTTGGGATATAAAAATTCTAGACGACGCGCAAGGTTATAACAGCCGTGGTTTATACGGTTACTACTCAAAAGATTCCCTGCAGTACTTAATAAAGCAACGCACGCTTAAAAAAGAGCTAAACACCACGCCAATAGACACCGCAGTAGCAGGGCGTTTGTATCAAATGGAAACCATAACTCGTGTGTGTGAGCGTTTTAGTGATAAACACCGCAAAGCGCTTATTGTGCAAGCAACCGGCACAGGTAAAACACGCGTATCTATTGCCCTTGCAAAACGGCTGCTCGATGCAGGTTGGGCTAAGCGCGTATTATTTTTATGTGACCGAAAAGAGCTACGTAAACAAGCAGGTAATGCCTTTACCGAGCATACCAAAGAGCCAGTACACATTGTAGGCAAAAGCGCTAAAAACACCGCAGCGAGTGCGCGTGTATTTATAGCAACCTACCCAGGCATGCTGCGTATAATGAACAAGTACGACGTAGGTCACTTTGACCTAATAGTGGCTGATGAATCGCACCGTTCAATTTACAATATTTATGGCGATATTTTTAAATACTTTGACGCGCTAGAAGTGGGCTTAACCGCCACGCCGGTAGAAATGGTATCGCGCTCAACCTGTGATTTATTTAGCTGTGATTACAAAATGCCAACAGCCAATTACCCGCTTGAAGACGCCATAGAACAAGGCAACTTAGTCCCCTACAAAATTGTAAGTTACACCACACAGTTTTTGCGCGAAGGCATTAAAAAAGACAACCTAACCGATGAGCAAATAGCCCAATTAGAAGAGCAAGGCATTGATCCGAACGAGCTCGACTTTGATGCAAAACAAATAGACGAAGCCATTAAAAATAAAGACACCAACAGGCTAATACTACGTAACCTAATGGAAAAAGGCCTGCGCGATAAAGACGGCCAACTGCCAGGTAAAACAATAGTATTTGCCCGTAACATAGCCCACGCCGAATTAATGGCGCAGCTGTTTAGCGAGCTTTACCCGCAGCATGGTGCTAATTTTTGCCGCGTTATTCACTCAAAGTACGAACGCGCTGAAGAGCTAATAGACGACTTTAAATCAAGCGACGAAAACAGCGTACGCATAGCCGTATCGGTCGATATGCTCGACACCGGCATAGACGTACCAGAATGTGTAAACCTTGTATTTGCCAAACCCATAAAATCAAAAGTAAAATTTTGGCAAATGATTGGCCGTGGCACACGCTTATGCGAAAACCTATATGGCCCAGGTAAGCACAAAACTCACTTTTTAATATTCGACCACTGGGCAAATTTTGAATACTTTGATGAAAACCCAGAAGAAGAAGACGTAAAACAAGCTAAATCGTTACTGCAAAAGCTATTTGAAGCGCGGGTAACCCTTGCACAAACCGCCCTCAAAAAAGCCAATATGGATGTGTTTGATCAAACAATAAAATTAATTCACGACGATATTTGCTTACTGCCAATGGAATCAATATCGGTGCGCGACAACTGGCAAGTGGTCGAAACCTTTAAAGACCTAAAACGCCTTAATCAGTTTATCCCTGATGATGTACAAACGTTGCTAGAAGAAGTAGCGCCGCTTATGCAATGGCGTAACATTATGGGGCAAAGTGAAGCGTATAAATTTGATTCTGAGCTAACCACCATTCAAACGCTGTTAATTACCGATGAAAGCCAAATTGATTTAGCTAAACAAAATGTAATGAACAAAGTTGAATCGCTACAAATGCACTTAAACGAAGTACGTAGCAAAGCACCTGCAATAGCAGAAATACAAACCGAGCAATATTGGCAGTATTTAACCCATGCAGCGCTTGAGCAAAGCCGCATTAATTTACGCAGTATTATACACCTGCGTAATAAAGACATAACACCGCCAAAAAGTGACTTTGTGCTTGATATAAAAGAAGACGCAAACCAAATACACGAAGCTGATAGGCTTGCAAAAATAGTCTCTATTGATTATCAAATATACCGACAAGAGGTTGAAAAAACACTCACCCCGTTATTTGAAACAGACAGCGTTCTGCAAAAAATTCGCAATGGCGAACAAGTAACCGAAGCCGACTTAGCGCAATTAAGCTCGTTAGTGCATACGCAAAACCCAAGTGTTGATTTAAATACATTAAAAGAGTTTTTTCCCGAATCAACCGCTAGCTTAGACAAAATATTGCGTACCATAGTCGGTATGGACAAAAACGCCATAGAGCAGAGCTTTACAACCTTTGTGCAGCAAATACACACCCATGTTAATGCCAAGCAACAGCGCTTTATTGGTATGTTAAAAAACCACCTAATTCGCCACGGCTCTATTGAAATAGCCCAGCTTTACGACGCACCTTTTACACAAATACACGACATGGGGCTCGATGGCGTATTTAGCCAGCAACAAGCCGACGTAATAGAGCAATTTATTAAGCAGTTTGATGTACAATTGGGTGATAAAAACCAATCTGTTGAAAAAGAGGTGAGATTGTAAATGGCTAATCAAGGTGTTGTTATATACCAAACTCCGGATGGTTCGTTATCTTTTGATATTCAATTTAAAGATGAATCGCTTTGGATGTCTCAAGCGCAAATGGCTGATTTATTTGGAACGAAGCGACCCGCTATTACAAAGCACTTGTCTAATATTTTTAAGACTGGTGAACTGGAGCAAGAAGTGGTTAGTTCCATTTTGGAACAAACCACTGAACACGGTGCAATAGCTGGGAAAACACAAAAATCAAAAACTAAATTTTACAATCTTGATGCTATTATTTCCGTGGGCTACCGCGTTAACTCAACCCAAGCAACGCGCTTTCGCCAATGGGCGACTAAAACATTAAAGCAGCATTTATTAAAAGGCTACACTTTAAACCAAGAGCGATTAGCACAAAATGCAACAGAGCTAGATAACGCATTACAACTCGTTAAACGTATTGCTGTTTTGCCACAAAACAGTGAGTTTGGTGCAGGGCTTGTAGATATAATTGCCAGTTACACGCAAACCTTCTTATGGCTACAACAGTATGATGAAGGACTGCTTAATTCACCAAAAGGGGAGTTAGGCGGCGCAGTGACACCACTTAATGATGCAAAAATCGCGATTGATCAGCTTAAGCAAAACCTTATAAACAAAGGCGAAGCCACCAAGTTATTTGCACAAGAGCGTAACAACGGCCTAAATGCAATTTGGGGCGCGTTAGATCAAAGTGTATTTGGCGAGCCTGCCTACCCAAGCATAGAAAGTAAAGCGGCTCATTTATTATATTTTGTTGTAAAAAACCACCCATTTAGTGATGGCAATAAACGCACCGCAGCATTTTTATTTGTCGATTTTCTAAATCGTAATCAACGCCTGTTAAATGAAAATTACCAACCAGTAATAAACGACACAGGCTTAGCGGCTATTACTTTATTAGTGGCTGAGTCAAACCCTAAAGAAAAAGACACCATTATTCGCTTAATCGAAAATTTATTAAGCCAAAATTAAATAGCACAAAACGTAGGTCGGATAAGGCAAAGCGCCATCCGACGATGTTGGATAAGGCAAAGCGCCATCCGACTATGTTGGATAAGGCAAAGCGCCATCCGACGATGTTGAATAGCCAAAGCGCCATCCGACGATGTTGGATAAGCCAAAGCACCATCCGACACCATGATATAAAATTTAACCAATACAACGAGCGCAATAAACAGCTCACACTAGGAAAACTATGATAACCGGACCTTTAAAAAGTAAAATAGACAAACTATGGGAAGAATTTTGGACAGGCGGTATCACTAACCCGCTAACCGTAGTAGAGCAAATTACTTTTTTAATGTACGCCCGTATGCTCGACATGAACGAGCAAGCCGACGAAAAACGCAGCGCACGTACTAAGCAGCCGTTTAACCGCCGCTTTAGCGACGCCGAGCAACATATTCGCTGGCAAAACCTGCGCCATTTAGGCGCAGAAGAGTTATACAAATTAGTTAAAGATGAGTTATTTCCGTTTTTTTCAAAAACCTCAGACGACGTATCGCCAGAAGGCGCGGTATTTAATGAGTTTATGAAAGACGCGCAATTAATGATTCAAAAGCAAAGCTTATTGGTAAAAGCCGTTGAAATGGTAAACGACCTACCGCTTGAAAACTCAGACACCAAAGGCGATTTGTACGAATACTTGCTTAGCAAACTTACTACCGCAGGCATTAACGGCCAATTTAGAACCCCGCGCCATATTATACGCGCCATGGTCGAAATGATGGACCCAAGCACCACCAGCCAAATATGCGACCCATCAACCGGCACTGGTGGCTTTTTATCGGTAAGTTACGAATACCTATTACAAAAATACACATCAGCCGAGGGCATAGAGCGCGAGCCAGTGCTTGACGTAAATGGCAACGTACAATGTGATGACAGCGGTAAACCGCTTGAAAACTTACTCTATTCAGGCGATTTAATAACCCCAGAGCAGCGCAGCCACATTGATACAAACATGTTCAACGGCTTTGACTTTGACGCCACCATGCTACGCGTAGCCGCCATGAACCTAGTAATGCACGGCATTAAACAACCGGGCATTCATTATCAAGATACCCTAAGCCAAAACTTTAAAGAGCACTACCCGCAAAAAGCAAAAGAAGGCTTTGACATAATACTCGCCAACCCGCCATTCAAAGGCAGCCTAGACGAAGAAGACGTATGCCCCGAGTTATTACGTAAAGTAAAAACTAAAAAAACCGAGCTGCTATTTGTTGCCCTTATTGAGCGCATGTTAAAAGTAGGCGGGCAATCTGCGACTATCGTGCCCGACGGCGTATTATTTGGCTCATCAAAAGCGCACGTACAACTGCGCCAAATGCTGGTGGATAACAACCAGCTAGAAGCGGTAATTTCACTACCAAGTGGCGTGTTTAAACCCTACGCCGGTGTATCAACCGCTATATTAATTTTTACCAAAGGTGGCAGCACCGACCATGTATGGTTTTACGACGTACAAGCCGACGGTTTTAGCTTGGATGACAAGCGCACGCCAATAAAAGCAAACGATTTACCAAGCTTAATCAGCGAATTTAAAGCGCGCGATAAAGCCATAGCGACAAGTGATAAAAATGATAAAACCCAGAAAGCCTTTTGGGTAAGTAAAGATGACATAGCCAGCAATAAATACGACCTTTCAATCAACCGTTACAAAGAAGTGGTCTACGAAGAAGAAACATACGATCCGCCAAAAGAAATTTTAGGTAAATTAGTGAGCTTAGAAAACGAAATACTCGCTGATTTGAAAGAGCTGGAGAGGATGCTGTGAGTTGGCCTTTAGTGAAACTAGGTGAATTGGTCACGATAAAAGGTGGTGGGACACCAAGTAAAAAAATAGAGGAATATTGGAATGGTAATATTCCGTGGGCCTCTGTAAAAGACTTAAAAAGTAACGAAATATCTAAAACTGTAGATACTATTACTGAGTTGGGTGTAAATAACTCAGCTACCAATGTTATACCTGCAGGAACTATTCTCACAGCAACAAGAATGGCTTTGGGGAAATTTGCTATAAATACTATTGATATGGCGATAAACCAAGATCTGAAGGCATTATTTATTAATGATAACAAGATAGTTGATCGTGACTTTTTAATTCGCTTCTTAGAGTCAAAGACTCAATTTATTGATTCAGAAGGTAAAGGAGCAACTGTAAAAGGAATCACATTAGATTTTTTGAAAAGTTTAGAAATCCCATTACCACCACTGGATGAGCAAAAACGAATCGCCGCGATTTTAGATAAAGCCGACGCCATCCGCCGCAAACGCCAACAAGCCATCGAACTCGCCGACGACTTCCTTCGCAGCGTATTCCTAGACATGTTCGGCGATCCTGTAACCAACCCGAAAGGTTGGGAAGTTAAAAAGTTTGGTGAAGTTATTGACGTTTTAACTGATTATCACGCAAATGGTAGCTACAAAACACTAGTTAAAAACGTTACTTTATTTGATGAGCCTAATTTTGCATACATGGTTAGGACTACAGATTTAGAGAAGAAGAATTATACAGAATCAGTTAAATATATTGACCAGCATGCTTACGAGCATTTATCCAAATCTAAGGTGTTTGGCGGTGAAATAATAATGAATAAAATAGGGAGTGCAGGCGCGGTCTATCTAATGCCAAATTTAAATAAACCTGTTTCTCTAGCAATGAATCAATTTATGATCCGTTGTAATGAGTTAAGTACTAATGAATTTATGTATTATCAGTTAAAAACAGATGCAGGTGCTAGAGAAATAGCAAAAAGAGTACAAGGAGCCGTTACTAAAACGATTACGAAGGATGCAGTAAGAGATGTGTCAGTAATAGTTCCTCCTATTGAACTACAGAACAAATTTATTGAAATTGTAGGTAAAATAAAAAAATTAAAAATCGGTATAAATGACTCATATGAATTAACTAGAAGTGAGTTCAATTCACTAAGCCAAAAAGCTTTTGCAGGCGATCTATAACTCTATTTATAACAATAAGAACAAGGATGTTAAATGACAGAACGTGAATTAAAGAACAACTTAATCAACGCACAGTTTGCACAAAAAGCTGCTTACGTTGCGCTTAAGGATAACTAAAAAATGCAGGGACGAATAAACCGCATGAACGAAGTGGGTAATACCGTGTTTTTAACACCCACGCCATTACTCAGCTACGAGGAGTTGGTTTTAAAAAGCTTAGGCTCAAATACCTACCGTGGCTTTCATCGTAAAAATAATAATTGCTTAGGCGCATCACATACCTTTAGAGATGTGTTAACTAAAAAGAAAAATTATTTAATACACGCACTCAATAATCTAACCTCTGAAATAGAGTTAAACAAGCTTGCCAACGAGTTATGTAGTGAACTAAAAAGTGAGCTGAGTAAAAACATTAAACCTTTGCAGTTGATATCGTTTAATAAAGTACGAAAGCCCGTTGATATTGTATTTGAGCACTTTATAGCAATGGGGGAGGACTTTGCACCAGCAAGAAAAACCGCCACACCATGGTTATTTTTACCCCTTGATAGCCAAATATTTCAATCAGAATTTATATTCACCGCCCAAGAAGCGAAGGCTTTAGGTATCAAGCGCCGTTTTACATATAAAGACATTGAGACAGCCCAGCACTACGCAGATATACAAAACTTTTTAAAAGATAAAGCGACAAATATAGGCTTAAACCACCGTATTTATTTTGATTTGGTTTGGAATAAGCGCTTTGAAAGCAACGGCACCAACTTATTTTTAACCAACCCAAGCCGAAATCGCTAAAGAGCTAAGTGTTCATATATTAAAACTAATAGCTGATAGATATTTGTTTATTAATGACTTTAATTATTAAGTAAAAAATAAGCTATTAACCACTTATTAAGTAATTACTACCCGTAAACTAAGGGATTAGGAGTAAGGCATGTTTGAAGGATTGTTATTAAACGCTGATTTATTATGGCCAAATGCATGGTTAGGGCGTTCATTTATAATTATTATGGTACTACTTTTTGTATTTGCTGTTGGTTGGGTACTTTTACTAAAGCATAACAGTAAAAAAACAATTAAAAAGGTTGAAGAAATTGTAGCAAAACAAACTACAGAGTCTCTTTACGATAATATTGCTGATATTAGAGATAAAGCTAAATCATCAAACGATGACGTAGTTAAAAACCTTTGGCGTGAGTTTGATGAAAGCTTAGTACTCGATCACCGTGAAAAGGGTGTGTATAACACCTTAGATGCAGAGCACTTTTTTAACCCAAGAACACTTGCCTCGGGTATCACTTCAAATAGATTACTAGCAGCAGCTCCTTCATTTTTAACTGCAATTGGTGTACTCGGTACTTTTTTAGGCTTAACTATGGGCTTAAAAGGGCTACATATGGAAAGCAACGAAATAGAGGCGCTTAAGGGGGGTATTGCAAGCATGATTAACGGTGCCGCAATGGCATTTGTTACCTCTGTTTGGGGTGTGGGGCTTAGCTTATTACTTAATATTTATGAAAAAAACACAGAACGCCGAATAATTAAGAAAGTGGTTAAGATTCAACAGAAGATTGACTTTTTATTCCCTCGTTTACCTGCTGAAAAGTCACTTGTTGATATTTCTAAAAACACTAGTGAAAGTAGTGAAGCGCTGCAAGAATTACATGAGCGTATTGGCGACCGCCTGCAAGAAACTATTTCAGGCATGAACAAAGACATGCAAGAGGCCTTTACCAATGCACTTAACAATGTAATGGCACCTGCTATGCAGTCGTTAGTGAGTAATGCCAGCCAACAAACCAGCGGCGTGCTGGAGCATTTAATTAGTAACTTTACCGAAAGCATGCAAGCGGCAGGCAGAGGTCAAGGCGAGCTTATACAAAAGTCGACTGAGCAAATGCACGAGGCCGTAAGTAGTCTGAGCGGGCAAATGAGCGCAGTGCTTGAGCAAAGTAGTAATCAAGCTGAGCTAATGGCCCAGCAACAAGCGGGGGCATCATCGCAATTTAACCAGCAACTCGAAGCAATGCTGAGCAAAAGCGAAGAACGCCAACAGCTTATGGAGCAAAAGTTATTTACGGCTATTGAATCGCAACAGCAATCGCAAGCAACACGTGAAGCAAACCATGTAGATAATTTACAGTCGGTATTAGGTGGTTGGTTAACCGAGCAATCGCAAACACTTAATAAGCTTTCTGACTCTATGGCCGAAGTACAAAGCGCGATGGGCGAATCGAACCGTGGATTTGTTAATGAGCTTTCTAGCCAAAACGAAAAAACAACGGCGCAGCAACAGGCGTTTACCAGTGGCCTTGAAACAAGTTTACAAAGCTTTATGCAAAGCTCTGAGCAGCGCCAAAAGACGCTTGAAGAAACGTTTGGCTCATTGATTAACAGCCAACAGCTTGAAGCCTCTAAGCGTGACTCAGAGTATCGTGAGCAATTACAATCGCAGTTAGGTCAGTGGCTAGCACAACAAGACCAAATGCTTACCTCGATGACTGATGCTGTAAAACGTACGCAAACACATATGGATTCGGTTATTGCACAGCATAAAGACGTTATTGGAGAGCTTAAAACGGTTGCGGAGTCATCTGCTACAAGTAGCCAAAACCTAAGTAATAGCGCAAACCAAATTGGGGTGTTATCGGGCAATTTATTAAAAGCAACAGAGCTGTTTGATACGCGCTTAGCTGATATGACCGACACTATTAAAGGTATTTCAGCTCAAAATGATGGATTAGCGAATCACGTAATTGAACAAGCTAAAGTGCTAAGAGGGCTCGAAACCTCACTTGTTGCTACAACAGAGCAATTTGGTAATACAGCTAAATTAGCTCAAAGTGGCTTTAGCGAAATGAAAACACACCAAAGTGAGTTTATACGTGGTGTTGAGGCATCGTTTGAAGGGCTAAGTAATACTTTAGCTAAGCAAGTGTCTGATATTGAAAAGCAAACAAATGAGTGGCTACGCAGCTATTCATCAGAAGTAAATACGCAAGTTAAAGAGCGTATGGAAACCTGGAATACCACAACCCTTGAGTTTGGTGACCAGATGCGCCGTACAGTAAGTTCTATTTCTGATTTAGTGGATGAATTGGAGCGTAGCTAATGCGAGTATTTAAAAGCAACCAAGTAAGTGTTGATGAAGAAAACCCTTACTGGATGTCGTTTTCGGATATTTTGTCGGGCTTACTTATTTTATTTGTTTTAGCATCTGTTGTGTTAATGGTTGAGCTTATGGAGGCCAAAGAAGAGCTTGAAAATAAACAACAAGCATTTACCCAAGAGCTAGAAATGCTGCACATGGCTGAGGGTGTTCGCAAAACGATATTACATGAAGCTGCTGAGTTACTGCGTAAGCGAAACATACAAGTTACGGTTAGCGAAAATGAAACGGTATTAAGTATTCCTAACGATATTTTAGGGTTTGATAGCGCTGCATTTAATATAAGTCCGCAGTTTGAAGGCACTGCACTTGAAATTGGTGAGGTGCTAGCTGAGGTTATAAATAAAGATAACCGTGAGCAATTCCTCGATACTATTTTTATTGAAGGGCACACCGATAGTAAAAACTTTAACGGTATGCTGGGTAAAGGTAATTGGGGCTTATCGACCTTTAGGGCGATTTCGTTATGGGAGCTTTGGAGTAAGTTACTGCCAAGCCAACACGATTTAGCTAGTATTACTAACAAAGAAGGCAACCCACTTTTTTCGGTGAGTGGCTATGCGGCAACAAGGCGCATGGTTGTTGAAGAGCTAACAGAGAGTGATTTTAGATCAAACAGACGCATTGATATACGTTTTACAATTCGTAGACCCACCAGCGCTGAATACGAAACAGTAAGAAGCCGTTTGGAGATGCCTTAATTATGTTGCTTTTACCTCCTATTCCTCAGCTTTCAGAATTTAGCTGGGAGCGATTTTCACAGCAGTGGAATAGCCTGACTTCACAAACAAAGAAAATTGCCGACGGTGCAGGGCAAGGTGAAGAATATAAAGCCCTTGAGCAACAGATTAATCGCTACGTTATGTACGATCAAAAAGAAAAGCTTAAACAAATTTTAATTAAGCGAAAAGGTGTACGTGTTTTAACTCAGTTATGGATTGATAAAGAAGAAGTAAGAAAAAACTCATTAAACGAAGAAACAATAGATTACATTCAAGCTAAACATCCCAAACTTGGTATGTCGTCGTTAATGAATTTAATTTCGTTAGTTTATCGTTATTTTGATGCACTGGTTGATGGCAATATTTTTAATCGATTAACGCAGTGGCTTAAACAGCAAATAGAGCAACGCTTAAAAGATCGCAAAAATACAAGTGACACAATTTTGTCTGTGCTTAATCAGGCTAAATGGCTGCTTGATTTAACAGCTCCTAAGGCTTTGGTTAACCTTGCCAAACAAAACCACTTAGACTTAAACGAACAATTAAAAAAACTACGCTTAAACGAGCTGCCGCAAGGACGTTTTTTAGATATTTGCCACGCGCAATATTACCTGGACACACTGAAAGAAATTCCCGTTGGTGAGCAACATGATGTACTGCATGAGCTACTAAAACAAGATGTTGCCACAATGCCTTTTGAAGAAGGTAAACGAATAGGGCACATAGCGCTTGAAATTATTATTGACCGCTCTGCTGGTGCACCAAGTGAAATATGGCAAAACTTTGTACTGAATTTAGCTGGCGATCCGCGTATTGCTAATACAGCTACAAATTACCGCCAGTGGTGGAAGCCCATTGGTGAGAGTAGAGTAAAAGCAGTAACAAGCTGGCTTGCCAAAGAAGACTTGCGGTTATTTTTAGGCGCTATTGAAGAGTACGCAAATTACACCGGCGATGAAGCGTTAAATAGAATGTTCCCCGCACGTAAGCGTTTTTTAGAAGGGCTTTATGAACATGGATTTGTGCGTAATGCACGGCTAATGCTTGGAAACCAAGCAGAGCATACAGTTAAGCGAGTGCTAGGAAAGAGTTTAACAACCAGTTATATAAACCTTAGAGGAATGACTCAAACTTCCATTATTTATTTAGATTGCGGTGATTTTCATATCATTGAAGGATCGCATAACTTTAAGCTATGGATTTATATGGGTTTACCTAGTGAGAAGCTTAACGATTACTCTTTGAGTGAGTTAAACCATTCTTCTTTAACACACAGCTTTCCACAGGAATTTAAAAAGAACTATCCAAAAGGCGAGTTAATGCCAATTCAACACTCGCCGACTTCTTGGCAAAAAAATGCTATTGATTTTTTAACTCAAAATGGCATTGAACTCGATTTAGAAAAACTATTTTATAAAGACGAATACAGAAGATATATAAGTCGGTATGGATTACCTGTTTTAGGAAGTAAAGAAAAAGTAGAGATAGAAGTAGAAGCAAAAACGGAAGCCACTCAATCGCTGGAGTCTTTAATTTTGCATGTACTAGATGTACATCAACCTATAAATAGTAACTCAATTACTAATATCTTAGCGCAGGAGTTTGAGCTTCGCAAAAGTGTTCACCAGGTAAATTTTGCACTTTACTCTTTACGTACAAAAGGCAGGGTCACCTTAAACTCTGAAGAGTTATGGAGCCGTTCGCTGTAGCCCACTTCAGAGAAAAGCATGAACTTTAGGAATATTAAAAAGGGATTTAAAAATACATGTCACTTGTTAGTTTGATAAAAGGGCTTTTGCCTAATAATAAAAATAGTCATTTAGCGGACGATAAATACTCCTTAGTATATGACTCGTATGGCGTTAATTTTGCCACTAATGAAGCTACATTTCATTGCCTTAACAAAGGTGAGGGCGGAGGTAGCCAGCTTATTCAGCATGTTGTACTTAAAATGCTACAAGAGCGAGATATTGCACAGCCTATACCTAATGGCTTTAGATTAGACAGTGAGCAAGCATGTTTATTAGACCCCGAAGATGCAGACGTTTTAGGGCTACCGCCGTTTTTTAACAACGACTTTGACGTTGATATTCAAGGTAGAACAACTAAAAGTAGTTTTACGCTGCAGTTATTTGCAAAATTTGAGCAGCAAAAATATCCAGTAAAAAGAAAAGGACCGATACTTTTTTTTAGTGAGCAAACACAATATTTAATGACGCCTGAGCAGCTTAATGCTGTTTTAGCCGTAGAAAAACATTCGTCGCTTACGCCCGATGACCGGACTGAGCTAAATAATGTGTTGGCAGTTGCTAAGTTACAGCAAGCAGTTAAAGATGGGTTAAAACTAGATTTAAAACATTTTGATAAATTTGATTTAGTACAACCAGAACAAATTACAGTAACAGCAAATCAACAGGTTGATGGTAGCCTAGAGCTTAGCCCAAGCTTTGGTGATGGTTCATCACCTGAAGACTTACAAAATCGCTTAGCTCAGTTACAGGGCGACGGGCAAGTAATGCGAATAAAAGATCGCATTGTTTTACTTACTGACGATAAAAAACAAGCTGTTAAAGAAGTACTGCAAAATAGAACCATTCCTGCACACAAAGTCGCAGAATTTATTAAAACCCCTTCAGCTTTTTTAGATGCGTCTATTTTAAACCTCGATCTTGGATTTTCTCTGAGAGTTGCTGGTATTGGCAAAATGGTACACATTCCTTTTGGTCAAAACAGCGATGGCAGTAATGGCTGGTTTTCGACAAATACAGACAGTGAGCCACCAGAGCGCTTAGTTAAGTTGCTTGAATGCGAGGAAGATGTTGTATCGTTTGAGCAAAGTTACCAGCAAGCTAAAGGGCAAAATGCAGATAGTGTTGTTGTTGATGATGAGTTAATTGACATACGCGATGAGCAGCGAGTTAGTGAAACACTCGCAGAGGTAAGAGAAAATTTAGCAAACCCTTCTAATGACTCAGATACAGCAGAAGTTGAAGATACTTTGGTCCGTAAAGAGCAAGTTTCTTTGTTACTAAAAGATGCGGAAGAACATAATCAAGACATTGTAAATAAAGTTGCGCAGTTAGACCGATCTATTACTTTTGACAGAACTAATTTAGCGCGAACACCTTTCCCTCATCAAGAGTCTGGTATTAGCTGGATGATGTCGTTACTTAAGTCAGCGCAATTAGATAACCATGATGATATGTATAGAGTACAGGGGGCTTTACTAGCCGATGATATGGGGCTTGGTAAAACCTATATGACGTTAGTTATGCTGGCTGAGTACTTGGCAATGCAAAGGCAAAATAATAAATCCGAAAAGCCCATATTAATAGTCGCTCCACTTAGTTTATTGGAAAATTGGGAGCAAGAGGTTGAAGCTACATTTAAAAATTCCCCATTTAGAGATATTAAAGTCCTGCAGTCATCAAGGGATTTGAAAGAGTTCAAAGTTCAAGGGGCTGAACGAGAATCTATGCAGCTTGCGACGGTAATGAATGATTCGCATGCAGATCATGAATCTATTCGTTACGCTTTACACGTTGGGGCTGATGCAGCTACAAAACGCTTGGATATGGATAGACGTGTTGTTATTACTACCTACCAAACACTTCGAGACTATCAGTTTTCACTATGCGTAATTGATTGGGGGGTTGTGGTGTTTGATGAAGCTCAAAATATTAAAAACCCTAATACACAAGCAACCCGTGCAGCTAAAGGTTTAAAAGCTGATTTTAAGTTATTGGCAACAGGCACCCCTGTTGAAAATAGTTTAAGTGAGTTTTGGTGTTTAATGGATACAGCACAACCAGGGCTATTAGGCGATTGGAGCTATTTTAGAGAGCGCTGGATTAAGCCAATAAGTAGTGCTAATGAGGAAGAAAAAGCAGAGGTACGTTTAGACGTTGGTAACGAGTTACGTAATGCTGCAGGCCAGTTTATGTTACGCCGAACCAAGGAAGACGAGCTAACCGGAATGCCCACTAAAACAATAAAAACTGGTATTCACAAAGACTTGGCTGACAATATGGTATTTGCACCTGAACTCGCTCGCACTATGACAGGCGGACAATTGCTAGGTTACAACCAAATTGTTGAAGATTATAGAGCTGAAAAAGCAAAAGAGCAGGGCGGCGGCCATGCTTTAACAGTATTACAGCAATTAAGGGCTGTTAGTTTGCATCCAAGGCTTGATGAGGTTTTTAAACAGCCACCTAATAATGCCAAAGAGGCACAGCGTAATTTACAAGAGTCTGAAAAGTTACGCATGTTGTTAGATATATTGTCAGATATAAAAAACAAACAAGAGAAGGTAATTATTTTTGCGACAACTAAAAAGCTCCAGGCTGTTCTTAAAATATGCTTAGATAAAATTTATGAGCTAAACATTCATGTTATTAACGGAGACAGCAAAGCGATTGCTACAAAAAAAGATCAGCTGTCTCGTAAAGGGATGATCACTGACTTTGAAGCAGAAGAAGGCTTTAACGTTATAATTATGTCGCCTGTAGCGGCAGGCGTTGGCTTAACGGTTGTTGGTGCAAACCATGTAGTTCATTTAGAACGCCACTGGAACCCCGCAAAAGAGGCTCAAGCTACAGACCGCGTTTATCGTATTGGTCAAGAAAAACCTGTGTTTATTCACTTACCCTGCCTTTTACACCCAGAATATGATTCGTTTGATGTGAATCTAGACAAACTACTCGCAAAGAAAACCATGCTAAAAGATGCGGTAGTAACGCCTGAAGTGGTGAGTGAACATGAACTGATGTCGTCAATGGGGTTATGAGATTAAGTGGCATTAAGGATGAGCTTACTACTTTGCAAGCTTGTGAAATTAATTTCGAAAGATAAAAGCATAATATTTAGATGTGTATGAAATATTAAGCCTACAAGGTATTTAAATTATTTATACAGGTTTTAGCAGTAAAAGCAGAATAAGACTTATACATAAAAAATATAGGAAGAATAATGGATACAAAAAGAATTACGCAATGGATGCTATCTAATAAAGATGCGCAACAAATAGGTGTTGATGCTTCATTTGAAAAAATGGTTATGCATTTAGAAGAAACGATTCAAAAAGAAATTATTGCTTTTGTAAATAATGTAACCGTCACAAATGAAGGTGAGCCATTAGCTAATGCATTAAATAGTTGTTTTGCGGAAGTAGAAAATGAGTTTAATAGTGATCGTTGGATATCACTAAGCGATGAAATTTATTTTGATAAAAAAGCAAACGGTTGTTGGGTCATCAGAAAAAAAGACGAAAATAATCCTTATCAGCTTTTTGATAGAGGGACTCCTGCAGTTCAAGTTAATGATTATGTTAATAAAATATTGAGAGACCCAATTAATAAATGGGAGGTCCCAAGTAAAGAAACTCTGTTGAAAATGTTAAATTTAGATAGTAATACCCCATTTGAAATATATGGGGGATATGGTTGTATTAACTCTAGTTATATTGGTTCTTGGGACCAGCTTTATGTTATTGAAGGTAAAGTGTGTGCTAATCACATGCCCCATAAGAGTGATAGTCCACAATCATCTGGCGTTTGCGTTCCTTTTTTAGATTTTAAAGCTCCAATGCCTAATTTAAAAGTATTGTTTTTAGAGTTTTTAAACAAAGGTTTAACACCATTACCTTTAAAAAATAGCAAGTTATATAAGTTATTGTTATCGATTGTGCATCGTAAACAGCAAACACTATTTCCAGAATATAAACTGAAAGATAAGCAGATAGTAAATGAATTAATCACAAAAAAAATAACTAATAGCTTACTACTAGAAGACCACATTCGCGCCGATATAGCGCCGTACCACTTAAAAATGGTAGAAGATACCGAGCTCGGCCATTGGTCTTTATGGACTGATGAGCTAGAAAACACGGATGAACAAAGTATTAACTTACCTATTCCGCTGGTTGCGCGCGACCCAAAATCGAGTATTAACGATGGGGTGGTCGCAATTGATTTTGGTACAAAAAGCACCGTGGTGGTGTATCAAAAAGATAATGTGAATATTCATCCTATGCGAGTTGGTACTGGGGATTTACGTACAGATATACAAGCTCATCATTATGAAAACCCAACAATTATGGAATTTAGAGACCTTGACGCGTTTATTAGTGCTTATGGTGCAAAAGCCAATAAACCGTATACTCGCTGGCAAGATTTAACTATTTCCCATACGGCAAAAAATGCAATGGAAGGCACAGAGTCTAGCCAATTTAATACTTTTTTGGATGAAATAAAGCAATGGGCAGGCGATAAAAACAGAAAGCTAAAAGTAGTTGGACAAAAAGGCAGAGTGATTGACCTACCGCCATTTTTAGAACTTGGCACTGACGACTTTAACCCTATTGAAATTTATGCATATTATTTAGGTTTATATATTAATAACTTAAATAATGGCATTTTTATGGAGTATATACTGTCTTTTCCTGTGACTTACGAAATGCCTGTACGCGATAAAATAATAGAAAGCTTTGAAAAAGGGCTTAAAAAGTCACTTCCTACTGAATTAGGGGTTGATACTATTGAGCAATTAACCGTTATAAAAGGCGCGAGTGAGCCTGCTGCTTATGCCCTAACGGCCTTTAAATCTCATGACTTTGACCCAGAAGGTGACGAACGTATTTTTTATGGCGTTTTTGATTTTGGCGGCGGAACAACCGATTTTGATTTTGGTATTTTTAGAGAAGCAAAAAGTGGAAAAGAGCGCCGTTTTGACTATGTAATAGAGCACTTTGGTGCTGGTGGCGATCAATTTCTTGGTGGTGAAAACCTTTTAGAATTATTAGCGTTTGAAGTATTTAAGAAAAACAAAGTAGCACTTTTAAAAGCAGGAATACAATTTGAAAAACACCCTGAAAAAGATGTATTTGCAGGCAGCGAACAGTTACTTAGCCATTCACAAGAAGCAAGAAACAACACAAAAAAATTATGTATTGCTTTACGTCCATTTTGGGAAGAACACGAAGGTTTTGCGATAGATGCTTCTGGAGAGCTGAGTATAACGCTCACAGATATTAATGGTATTCAGCATTCTGCTTTTGCGCTTGATGTTGATGAGGATGAACTAACACAGTTACTATCTGATCGTATTGAGCGAGGCGTTGAAAACTTTTTTAATGCACTGCGTTTGGCTTTTAGCAATATTCAAGAATCATTAAACGATATTGATGATGTAAAAATATTTTTAGCAGGAAATTCAAGCCAGTCTAGCTTTGTTAACGCATTATTTGAAAAGCATATTAACTTACAAGATGAAGCTATTGGCAATATTAGTGGTAATAGCCATTTTAAATTATTTGCGCCACTGGGTGCCGATAAAGCTGACCTTGAAAAACCAACAGGTAAAACAGGCGTTGCTTTTGGCTTAATTGAGTCGCGAGAAGGCGGCAATATAATGGTGATTGATCGTAATGTTGGCGATGATGATATTCGTTTTAAATATTACCTAGGCGAAAGCCGTAAAGGTAAATTTAAACCAATAATAGACCGTGAAAGTAATTTTAATCAATGGTTTGAATTTATTGATGCGGGCTATCAAAAATTTGAATTGTTTTACACTGAACAACCAACGTCAAGCACTGGGAATGTATCTATTTCTGACAGCGGTATTAAAAAGAAAGCTATTAAGCTTGATATGACCGATGACGATGCGTTGGTTTATATCCGAATTGTGTCACCAACGAAAATTGAATACGTTATTGCAAATGAGAATGACATTAGTCACAACGTTTTTCTTAGTGATATTCAATGTTTAGATCTTTAATAGGTTAAGGAAAAGTTATGTTAGTACCAACCATTATTCCAGCAATTATTAGCGCTATTAGTAAAGTTGCTGTAGCAGTAGGTCCGATGATAGCTAGGTATACCCCAATTGCGATGAAAGTAATTGGTGAGAACTTACCAAAAGTGATAAAGATGGTTGAAGGGATAGGCACTGCCACTGATTTACTTAAGCCGAGTGAAAAAATTGATGAATTTGGTGCAAAAGCAATAAGTGCGAATAAAACACCAGAAGATTTTGAGCACATGAATGATTATATCGATTATTTAAGAAATAACGTAAAAGTAGACGAGTCTCAATTAAGTCACAATCCAATTGATGTTTCAGTTCGTCAATTAGTAGGTATTGCTATTGTGCTTAAAGGTTTAAATAAAGAGCTAGGGACAGAAATCTCATTACCACTTTTAAATAAAGTGAGTGAGCTTGGTGTGGAGTCGAAAGTAGTATTAGAGATTATTAAGGCATATTCAGGTAGCGAGCTTAATCCGGATGAGATAGAAGCATATATTGATGGTGAATTAACACTCGATAAAACAAAGCAACATAGCGATAATTTGTTAACTGCATACCAAACTACCTATCCGTCAATGACTGCGCAAGAAGCTGAGCAAGCTGTAATGAAGGATTTTTAAGATGCCAAAAACAAAAAAATCGTTGATTGAATTATTAAAGAGTAATGATGTTGATGCTGGTATTTCATTACCCGCGATAGAAAAGCCATTTTTACTAGCTGACCATGAGTTTTCACTTTATCACATTAAAGAAGTGACATTTGATGAGGAATTGCCAAGGAAAGAGGCGTTTGAGAACGTATTAAACGCATTGAATATTGATGGCATTATTTTTCTCTACTTACTAATCGGTGACGGGGAAAGCGTTAAATTTTTATTTGGCATCGCAAAAGACAAGCGTTATGAAGGGACTTTATCGCTTGATGTTGATGACATAGGTGAAAGTATTTTAAAGCCTTCTTTACAAGGTAACTTTAGAGGAAGCGTGGTTGAGAAGCTAACTAAAGCTGAACGAAAGAGGGTTAAGGAAGAAGTTGGTTGTTTTTCTAAAGTGTCTAAACTCGAAGGTGTACCGAGTGTTCATGAAGATAACGAACAGTTTCAAGGGGTTGATCGCTTAGTTGATATTATGAGTGGCGATCAGTTTTGCCTTGCTGTATTAGCTGATCCTCTTTCTTTATCTGAAGTGAATGAGCTTGAAGGTCAACTACATGATATTTACGATAAGTTACTTCCTTTGTCTAAAAAAAGCATTCAAAGTGGTGAAAATAATGCAAAAACGAAAGGGACATCAGAAGGGGCGAGCACAACAAAAACTACAGGTCTTAGTGATGGAACCAGTATTAGCACCAATACGGGTAAGTCAGTAAGTATTACTAATGGGACATCTGACTCGGGTAGTAGTAAACAGACTTCAAAAGGCTCTTCTGAGACAGATCATACGACCCACATTAGTGGTAATGAATCTAAAACAAAGGGCACGTCAGAATCTAAGTCGACAGCAAAAAACACAGGAACTAATTCGTCGGAACAAATAGGAACATCATCTAGTGAATCTCGTGAGTTTTCAGATAAAGCGGTACAAGATTGGGTAAACTATATTGATGATGTGTTATTAAAACGGATTCAAATAGGTAAAAATAAGGGGTTATACCTTTCTAATATTTACTTATTATCTAATTCTGAAGCCAGTGTCTTAAAGCTAGGTAATACAGCAAAGTCAATTTTTTCAGGTGAAGATGCGAATAAATCTCCATTAGTGATTAAAAAGTTAGCAGGAAATCATGAGATTACTACGTTAAAGAACTTTCAATTTCATGAAATTACTACGTTAAGGAACTTTCAATTACCAGCATTAAAAGCTGACAACAAAGGAGAAAATAAACAAGACAAGAACATACATCAATTTAATCTTTTGTTGTCTAGAAACCCGTTTAATAAATATTCGTGTAATTGGTTGTCGACTAATGAACTTAGTGTTGTGGCTGGCTTACCACAAAAAGAAGTGGTTGGGTTAACGCTTAAAGAAGAAGTTGAATTTGGTTTAAACATGACTAAAACGGTTACCGATGAGAATAAACTATTTTTAGGTAACTTGATAAAAAGTGGATTACAGCAGCAAACTGAGGTGAGCATTGATAAACGAGATCTTGATAAACATATATTTATTGCAGGTGTAACTGGCAGCGGCAAAACAACTACTTGTCATCGTTTATTAAACTCAGCAAAAATGCCTTTTTTGGTGATTGAACCAGCTAAAACAGAATATCGTGTACTTACTAAAAAACATAAAGACATTCTTATTTTTACGTTAGGTAACGATAATGTTGCACCATTTAGATTGAATCCGTTTGAATTTTTTCCTCATGAAAATATTACTTCAAGAGTGGATATGATTAAGGCGAGCATAGAGTCGGCTTTTGATATGGAAGCGGCTATTCCACAACTTATTGAAGCAGCTATTTATCGCTGTTATGAAGTAAAAGGTTGGAATATAGCTAACTCTAAAAATAGTTATTATGAAGACCCATTTGCTCCAGGTGTTTATGCCTTTCCTACATTGGGAGAGTTAATTGCAATGACTGAAGTAATTGTCAAAGAACAGGGCTTTGACGATAGATTAAAGCAAGATTATATAGGTTCAATTAAAGCACGTTTGCAAGGTTTGCTAATTGGTTCTAAAGGACAAATGCTAAATACGCCGCGCTCTATTAATTTTAAAGATTTAGCGCAGTGTAATGTTATTTTAGAGCTCGAAGAAATTCGTAATCCAAGTGAAAAATCCCTGATAATGGGGTTCGTTTTAGCTAATTTAAATGAAGCTGTGCGGGCAAATCATGAAGAGTATAGAAGTCGCGGTGAAAAATTTAGACATATTACATTAATTGAAGAAGCACACAGGTTGTTGTCTAAATTTGAAGCCGGGGATAGCTCAAATAAAAAACAAGGAGTGGAAACTTTTTCTGATATGTTGGCTGAAGTACGTAAATATGGTGAGTCGCTGATTATTGTTGATCAAATTCCGAATAAACTAACGCCAGAAGTATTAAAAAATACGAGTACTAAAATTATTCATAAACTTTTTGCACAAGATGATAAAGAGGCCGTTGGAAATACAATGGCACTATCTGATGAGCAAAAAGACTTTTTATCAAATCTTGAACCTGGTCGTGTCATTTTATCTACTTCGGGGACGACAAAACCTCTTCAAGTACAAATTAAAGAGTTTGTTAGTACAACACAAGAAGCTGATGTTGACCCTAAAAAAATTAGAGAAATAGCGCTTCAATACTATGCTGATAATTACAAGTTAGGTTTAATTCAGGGGTTAGAGCTTTTGGAAAATAAACCTTCAGTAGATGTTATTCAGGATATATTACAAGGGAGTCCAGTGCTTGCTTGGATTAAGACTGTAAAAAATTATAAATCAAACATTGAGTTACATAATTATATCAAAGTTTATGGTATTGATTTTATGCACCAATATATTCTTACCACTTGTTATAAAACGCTTGCAGAAACAGATGAGAATGAAAAACAGCTAAATAGTCGAAGCGACTGTTTAGGACTTTACCTATATGCAGTGCTCGAAAACTCTGAAGTTGCATTTACTATGGAACAAAGAAATGCTCTTTGTACTAATAAAAAATTAAATTTTAATTAAGGGGATAGCTATGGGTTTTTGGAGTGGTTTGTGTAGTGCTGTGAGCAGTGCATGTAGCGCTATAAGTAGTGCGGTATCAAGTATTGGTAGTAGCATTGCAAGTGCTGCTACAAGCATTGCCAGCTTAGGAATAAGCCTTGCGGCAAAAGTTTCTGATGCCATTAAGTCGGTTGGCATTTCTTTAGGCATTATTAGCCCAGAAGATACAATGGAAGAGCTAGGCGAGCGGGCTATGTTAAGTGATAAAAAGCCAGAAGATTTCGATTCAATTAATGATTATATTGATCACCTGAGAAATAACGTCGTCTTTGATAAAGAAAAATTTGATAGCCTTGATGAAAAAGATCTTTTAGCGCGTTCTTCTATTGGTGCCTCTATTACTTTAAAAGGAATTAATGAAAAATTAGATGCTACAGTAACACCTTCATTTATGGCGAAAGTGGCTTCTCAAGAGCTAGAAACTGATGAAATTATTGGGACTATAAAGGCCTATAAAGAGAAGGAATTAAAGCTAGATAACTACGAGCTTTACCTTAATGATGAGCTCTCTCTTGATGAAACAACGAAGCATAGTAATGCCTTAGTTGATGCTTACCAAAAACTAGAGCCTGAATTATCTATTGAACAGATTGAAAGCAAGGTTATGGGGTTAAGTAAGTAAATGGCTGATTTTTATATTCAAGTAAAAAATAACATGGCTAAAACGAGTCGCATTATAGATGGTGACTTAGAGATTATTCGCTTTGCCGGAGAAGAGTGGATTTCGGTTAATTTATACTGGCAACAATTTAAAAATAAAATTGAATATACTACGACTGAAAAGCTGGCCTTTGTTATTGATACAGATGATAGCTCTTTTAATATTGATACGAGTATTTCAATCGCTGACAAGTTTATTACTAGTGAACAAGATCTTCAGTGGGTTATTAATGGTATTGACATTGCTTGTTCTCAAGCTTTTCTTTATCCAAATATTTCAACAAGGCTTAATGTAAGCAGTGCGGTTAAAAATGATCAACTTGGTGTTGATAAAAAAACCGTTAAGCCAGCTGTTGAAGAAGTAGATGCTGGCAATAGTAATGTTTTACAGAGTTATTACCGAAAGGCGACAAGGAATTTTAAAAGAGGCAATCAATAATGGATGAACAGCTAATTGGTGATCAAACTTTAAAACAGAGTGTTTTATTACTTTTAGAAGATAGTGAGGTCCGAGAAAAAGTGCGTGAAATAATGTTTAAACCGGCAGTTAACACGACTTTAGAAACAACAGTTGTTGAGGACTCAGTTATCAGTGACGATACTTTAATTCAAAAATTACAAGAAGAGGACAATAATTTAGAGGTTGAGGTAATAAAATTAAGAAGTGAGAATGAAGAAATGAAAGAAATTATTATAAAACTTAAGTCATTACTCGGATTGAAAGACTCTGCTTTAAATAAAAGCAACGAAGCTGTTCTATCACTAAACCAAGATAAGTCTGGCTTAGAAGCTAACTTATCTACAGTAACTTCTAACCTTAATCAAAACAAACAGAGCTTGTCGGAGGTTTCTAGCAATTATAAATATTTAAAGACAGAATATGATTCTATTAAAGCGAAATATGAAGAACAAGAAAAAAAAATAGCATACTACCGCGATAACTTTGAAGAAGATCTTCGAATTAAAGAAATCTATGATGATCTTTCTAACCAAACCAAATTATCAACGGATAATATATTTACCGATCCTAGCGTAAAAGGGCTAGTTGCTTGTGGTATTCAAGAAAAATATATTTTTAACTTGTGGGATTATATTAAAGCGGAAGTGGTAAAAGGAAATAATCCAGACCAAGAGCGTCTTATCCGATTGTTTGAATTGTTGTTTAAGCGCTTTAAGCTTGCTTATCCGATGTTTGAGCTGCAACTAGTTAAAACAGGGGATAAATTTGATACCCAATCTCATATTAAACATAATAAAAGTGACAATATGAGTGGTGATATTCAAAGTGTTTTATTTCATGGTTGTATTAATACTAAAACAGGTAAAGTACTTAAGCCATCGATTGTTATTCTTTAATAGTTAAAAATAAATTTTGACTAAGCAGTTATTTAACTCGGCAAGCGGATGTCTGCTTAACTTTATTGTTATACAGATAATCTGCAAAGGCTCGAGGTCGAATTAGGTGCAAGGTCAAGGAGCTAAAAAAGTGGTTTGGGCGCTTGGGCACAAGTTTGGGCACAAATCGATAAAAACTGGAATTTTTAGGATGATCTTTTGAGGCTTGGCTCTCGTTATTTTAAAATTTTGAATACAAAATAATAAAAAACTAAGAATTTAATTTTTAGTTGAATAATTAAACGAATAGATTGAATAGGGTTTTTAACTGTTTGAAATATAGAGTTTAATTGGTACGACCGAGTGGATTCGAACCACCGACCTCTACCATGTCAAGGTAGCGCTCTAACCAGCTGAGCTACGGTCGTACAATTTTTTTAGGATTCTTAAATGTTGGTACGACTGAATGAATTGAATCACTGACTCTTGGACCGGGTGATCAAGAGTAGGTAGTGCTCTTTCCTTCAATTATACTTTTTCTTAAATGTTGGTACGACTGAGTGGATTCGAACCACCGACCCCTACCATGTCAAGGTAGTGCTCTAACCAACTGAGCTACAGTCGTATTACTTTAATTTAAGCTAAGTGCTAACTAGATAGCACGGGCGCTAATATATAGCGTGATGGGAGTTGGATCAAGCAGCTTTATAGTTTTTGCGTTTATTTGCCGTTTTTTTATTCATATTGGGCTGATTTCACACGTTTTATAAAAAATTTGCCACCAAAGTACATGGTTTTTAGCTGAGTATTTTAGTTGGTTCAATAAGTTACTGTTTGCATTGGGCTGGAGTAAATTATTAATTGGTTTGCTGGTGATTGCTGTTTTATACCAAAGTTGTTGATATAGCGGTTGCAGGGTTTCTAAGTAGCCGGCGAGCTGTGCTTGGTAAGGTTGCACTTGTCCTAAGTAATATTTTTTAAAGATATTATTTACAATTTGCGCTTGGTTATTATTTTTACCTGCTTGGCATAGCTGGCTAATATTTATGGTGTTTATAAATTGGGTAGCACTGTTATTTAGGGCTATTTGCGTTCTTGCTGATTGAATTAGCTGCTGGTTAAACTGGTATTTATTAAGCTGCTCTAGTGCGGCAAATAAATGCTCGGAGTTTATTTGTGCAAACTGCTGCTTGGTTATTTGTTGTTTAATATTTACCAGCTTTGTTACGGCATTTACTGTGTCGCTAAAGCCTGCTGGGGTTATTGAAAGCTCTCGCGAGCTCAGTTGCCAAATGCGATTAAGCTCGGACTCTTTATAGAGCATGCTATTAAAGTAGTGCATTAAGTTATTTTGTTTGTGTTCGGTTGCCGCCAAAATTTTTTTATAAATAGAAGAGTCTTTTTCAAGCGAAGTTAAGCACTGCTGCGCACTTTGTATAAATTTTATTTGATAGATTAATATGCCTGCCGCTGTGGCGGTTTTACCGAGCTGGTTATTATGCTCGCTAATGAGGACGTTAAGTTTGCAGTGGCTTAAACTGGCAAGTTGAATAATGCCCAAGGTGATGTTGCTATCACTTAATACAGTTAATGGTATTAAGCTTAGTGGCACTAGCGGTTTTGGTGTTACTGGCTGTAAATCAAGCGTGTTTGCTAGCCGCTGGATATAAGTATGGTTTGCATTACTGGGCTTATCGCTACAAGCGGTTAATGCAATAAAGCACACTACCAATAAACAGGTTATTGGCAGTGGCTTTACTAATAGCCGTTTAAGCTTGCAAAGACGGTTCATATTTAAAACGTCTATGTACTGTGTACATTAACAATACAGCAGCGAGTGTTAAGCCAACAATAATGCCCAACCAAAAACCATGTGGGCCCATTGCTGGGACAATTAAGTCGGTTCTGGCTAATACATAGCCTAGTGCAAAGCCAACTAACCAATACGATACAAATGTAATGTATGAAATAGGTGCGGTGTATTTTAATCCACGTAATATGCCATTTGCAGCAACTTGTAGTGCATCAGGTAGTTGATATATACAGGCTAAAATCATGATAGATGAAGCCAGTGCAAGTACTTCGGGACTGTCGCTATACAGTTGGCTTATTAAATCGCGGCCTAAAAAGGTAGTTACGGCAACAAACAGGGCAATGAGCGCTGCCAGTATATAGCTAGTTGAAACAGCAACTTTTAGCTGTTTTAAATGGTTTTGACCATATAAGTTGCCTATACGTATGCTTATAGCAATAGAAAGGCTGAGCGGCATCATAAACAATAAAGTGGTAACGCTGGCGGCAATTTGATGGCCAGATACGGCTACGGCGCCTAAATGGGCAATAAATAATGGAATACAGGCAAATAAGGTTACTTCAAAAAAAGTGGCTAATGAAATAGGAATACCCAATTTAGTGATAATGCCAATAGTGGTTAAATTAGGTTTTTCAAATGGAGTCATTAAGCCTTTAGCATCTATTTTTTTACTCATTTGGCAATAAATAACTTGGGCTATTGCCATTACAGTTAATACTAATGCAGTAGCAATACCACAGCCTGCGCCGCCATAAGCGGGTAGGCCAAATAAGCCATTAATAAAAATATAATTCACCGGAATATTAACCGCTAAACCTAACAGGCTGATATAAAAAGCGGGTTTGGTCATGCCCATACCTTCGGTCATATTTCTGTAAACGGTAAAAATTAAAAAGCCAAACACTCCCCATTTAACAAAGCGAATATAATCACTGGCAAGTGTTGCTATAGCAGGGCTGGTGTCGAGTTTTAAAATAATAATATCGGCAAATTGAGCAATACCAAACCCAGCAATACATAGCAGCGCAGTTAAATATAAAGCTTGTTGAAAATAATGGCTGATGCCTTTTTTATCGTTGGCCCCCGCAAACTGTGCAATAACACCGGTTAAAGCGAGTAAAATACCTTGCAGTGCAAGTAATAATGGGTTCCAAATACCAGTGGCAATAGATAAAGCAGCTAAATCAGTTGGGCTTACTTGGCCTGCCATAATCGTATCGACGACAGACATTAAAACAAGGGTAACCTGAGCTAAAAAAACGGGGATGGCAAGGGAAAGTAAGCGTTTAGCTTCCCAATTACTAAATGTCATAACAAACAGCTAAGAAATAATACAGGGCATAATTGTAATCTATTGCGGGGTGCCAATCCATTAAGATAATTATTAAGAGTGCATGATTTTATAACTTGATACGTTAAACTAGAGGCTATTAAGCAGCAAAGGCTTAACAGCCCCAATTTTGTAATAAACTTAAGAGATTATATGTTTACAGGAATTATACAAACCCAAGCGAGAGTCGTGTCGGCTAACCAAGTAAATGGCGTGATGCAATTAACCATAGCGGTTGAAAAGCAATATATACAGCAACTAAATTTAGGGGCGAGTATTGCTATTAATGGCTGTTGTTTAACGGTTGTTAAAGTATTAGCAAGTGATGATGATTTAATGGCGCAGGTATATTTTGATGTGATTGATGAAACACTCAAGTTAACTAACTTAGGTAAGCTTGAACTGGATAGTTTAGTTAATTATGAGCGTTCAGTAACCTTTGGTACAGAACTTGGCGGGCATATTGTGTCTGGCCATATTCACTGTACGGCTAAAGTGGTGCAAATAGTTAAACAGCAAAGTAATTATAAAATGCTATTGTGCATACCGCCGCAGTGGCAAAAGTATGTATTGTATAAAGGTTTTGTGGCTATAAATGGCGCAAGTTTAACTGTAGGTAATGTTGATGAGCAGGGCTTTTGGCTGCACCTTATTCCCGAAACCCTCGCTATTACCAACTTAGATGCAGCTAAGCTAGGTGATGAGTTTAATATTGAGGTAGATCAGCAAACCTATACCATAATAAATACGGTCGAGAACTACTTGCGTCAGCAGAGTTAAAATATTTGTTCGTCGCCGCTATCTACATGTAATTCTAGTTTATTACGAGCATGGTCAATGTGCATGTTTAAATGAATAGGGTTACAACAGGCGCTGCACTCTTCTATGTAGTCTTGATCTCCCATGCTGGCATCTAAATCTAAATGAATATGATGCCCGCAGTGCGGACATGAAATACGTTGCGATACAAAGTTTTTCATAATCACTCCATGTACATTATTAAGTAGGCTTTCAATAATATAATTACACTAATTAATCACTTACTTAATGCTATTGGTATAAGCTCAATATAGTCGGGATTAAATGTTTACTGCGTTTAATTTAGTTTATTAGGATTACTTTATTAACCTTTCTATGTGTTGTTTTGCTTGGGTAAGGTAATGCCCCGCAAAAATATTAGCGTGGTTTAAAATAGGGTAAAGCTGGTATATTAATTTACGTTGCTCAAAACTTGCTAGCAACGGATATTGTTGATTATAAGCGCTGTAAAAATCATCTGGCAGTGGTGCAAATAGCTCGCTCATGGCTATATCAACCTCTCGGTCACCGTAATAACAGGCAGGGTTAAATATACTCGGTACTGTATTTATAAACCCTACATTGCCACGCCAAAAATCGCCATGTAATAATGATGGCTCTACGGGGTGGCTGTGTAATTGCTCTTTTACTAAATTAATTAATCGCTCTGGCTCTATAAATATAATGCCTTTTTCTGCCAATAATTGTAATTGCCAGCCTATGCGCTCTTCGGCGTAAAATATACTCCACTTTTTATGCCAGCTATTAGGCTGTACTGTAGTGGCTAAATAATTATCTACATCAAAACCAAACATGGCTTGCTGATGCTTTTGATGCAACATTGCTAAGCCTTTTCCCATTGCGTTCCATGTGGGGTGTGGTTGTTTGTCAAATTCTAACCACTCTAAAACAATAAACGAGAACTCTATATTTGCACCTGTTGTAATGCAATCAGGCACTATAAACACCCCGTTTTCTGTGAGCAGCTTTAAACCAAGCGATTCGCTTTCTAGGCGCTCAAGCTCATTTTTTAACGCTACTTTTACTAAATAGTTGTGCGTACCATTGGTTATATGAAAAAGTTTGTCTGTGTTGGTGCTCTGAAGTTGCTGTTTATGAGTATGTTTAAAGTCATAATGTATGGCTTGGCTTATTTGCTCGTTTACTGTTTTCCACATAACAATTGCTCGCTTTTTAAACCGATACTTAAACTATGGCAAAAAGGTATTAATTTAACAAACTAATCGTTGTAAAATTAATGCCATAAATCACTGAAATGGAATAAAAATGAATAAAAGTTTAATAACCAATTTGCTAGCGGGTATATTTGTTGTTCTTGGCTTTATATTTGATCAGGCAATTGTGCTGTCGGTTGGTTTATTTGCACTCTCTGGAGCAGTGACTAATTTATTAGCTATTCATATGCTGTTCGAAAAAGTACCTTTTTTATATGGTTCGGGAGTAATCGCGTTAAAGTTTCAAAGCTTTAAAGTAGCAATAAGAAACTTAATTTTAACTGAGTTTTTTTCAGAGCAAAAAATTAATAGCTTACTCAGCAAAGCGCAACCTAATATCGACTTTGAACCAATAATAAATAATGTTGATTTAAACCCCGCATTCGACAGTTTACTAGAGGTAATTGAGCAATCTCAGTTTGGCAGCATGCTTGCTATGTTTGGTGGCAGTGCGGCGGTTGAGCCAATGCGTGAAAAATTCATTGAAAAAATGCAACTGTCGCTTGGAGAAATATCTCAAACTGATAACTTTAAAGCCTTAGTTAGTCAAACACTTTCGCAAAGTAATAGTGCTGAAAGCTTACACAATACAGTGCTTAAATTAGTTGATGAGCGTTTAGATGAACTAACCCCTAAAATGGTTAAAGAGATTATTCAAACCATGATCCGCGAGCACTTAGGTTGGTTAGTTGTATGGGGCGGCGTGTTTGGTGGATTGTTTGGTCTTATTGCCGCAATAATTTAACCACAAATTTAGCATTGAATAATTAAGCAGGTAATTATTACCTGCTTAATAAATATAACTGTAATTAATTATTTAGAGCCGGCCATAATAACCACCGAAGGCATTTTAGCCTTTGCTAAATCGGTAATTGAGGTGCGTGTATCCATATCTATATTTAAAAAACGTGCCGATTTATTAAGACTGTACAGCGAGACAAAATCGCCTACCGATAAATCATTACATAGCAGTTTTTTACTGATGACGGCTTTACTTATACGTAAACTTTTCATTGTGTTGTTAATGGTTAGCCTTTTGTTTGACGCTACCGCCATACATGCTTGCGTACCGGGAGTTGAATCCGCAGCAATAAACTGGGTTGCCATTACGGGTGATGCTATTGAGACTGCACTTAATAGCACACTAGAGTATAAAGTTGCTTTTAGAGTATTCATTATTTAAGCCTCATTATGTGAATGTGCAAGTTCAGTATTGCTCAATTTGAACAAAATACTGTTAACTCAATGATCCCAGTTGTAAGGGCATGTGTACGTAAATTGGCTTATCGTTTAGGTGTTTGAAAGCATACTTAAATTAAGTGTATTTTTTGACACACTTTTATTTTTCCTGCTGACATATTTTTTCAGACTGTTATTATCGCCCCCTAATTTTTAGTGTTTAATTAAAAGGAGCCACTGTGAGTAAAACGCTAGCCAGTTATTATCAGCAGGCGTATGCATGCGACCAACAGCACTTTAACCAATGTTTTTATTGTGGCTGTGAAGCGACAGAGCGCGACCATTGTCCGCCATTACACATGCTACAAAGCATTATTGACCTGGGTGAAGAAGCCGACTTTGTATCAATACCGGCATGTTATGAGTGCTATGCGCTACTACATAACGAAAGGTTAATGACGATAGATGAGCGCTTTACTAAAATGAAAAAAAAGCTTTCTAATAAATACGCTAAACCACTGCGTGTTTATAATATGTGGGAAGAGAGTGAACTGGGCGATATGAGTGACGAGTTTGCGCACAGCATTCAAGCAGGTATGAAACTAGGTAAAGAAGCCGCAGAGCGCTTAGCATTTACTGGCTTTAGTTACGCCACTGAAGAGGCTAAGGTCACAGTGCGGGAAAAAACCAAAGAATTTGACGTAGAAGGCATGTTATTTACTGATTTTAAAGAGGCACTAAGCTACTGCATTACCGACTTAAATGTTGATAAAAGTGATTTTTATAAAATATTGGTTGAAGACTATCAAGGTGATTTTAACAAAGCACTTAGCCAGTATCGTCATCGGCATGACAAAGTAACTGCCGCTAAAGATGGCAACACGTTAATTAAAGATTTTTCAAAGCTGCACAAACAAAACTCTGATTTTGTAACTCGCACTGTTAAGCACTTTATGGAAAAAGATCCAGTGTTAACAACCGAAGGCGCACTAGAGAAACTTTATAACAATTATATAAAAAAGTAATTACAGCAACTCATCTCAATTTATTGGTTTTTGGCCTGTTTTTTTAGCTTTATTAGTTAGCTTTAGCTAAAGTAGCAAAAAAACAGGAGAACCGAATAACATGCAAAAATTTGCTCCCTCATTGTTAGCTATTGGCTTAGCAACTGCACTTGTTGGTTGCCAAGAAAACGGCCCACAAGACGATAAAATAACAATAAACAAAAACCCTTACCCAAGTACTTATAAAGTGGTTGCTACATCAAGCACGCTGATCACTAATGCCACTGTATTAACTGGTACGGGCGAGCGCTTAGATGATACCGATGTATTACTTGTTGATGGTAAAGTACAACAAGTAGGCAAAGATTTAACTGCATCAGCAGATACCACAATTGATGCTCAAGGCAAGTGGGTAACACCGGGTATAATTGACGTTCACTCACATTTAGGTGCATATCCAAGCCCCTCAGTTGAGTCGCATCAAGACGGTAACGAAATGACCAGCCCAAATACAGCAGAAGTATGGGTAGAGCACTCTATTTGGCCACAAGATCCAGGCTTTAACCGTGCTCGCGAAGGCGGTATTACCTCACTACAAATATTACCTGGCTCTGCTAACTTGTTTGGTGGGCGCGGCGTAACACTTAAAAACGTACCAGCGCATACAATGCAAGCAATGAAATTTCCAGATGCGCCGTACGGCTTAAAAATGGCGTGTGGCGAAAACCCAAAACGCGTTTATGGTCGTAAAGGCACGTTACCGTCAACCCGTATGGGGAACATGGCCGGTTACAGAATGGCATGGGCCGAAACTGTAGAATACAAACGCGCGTGGGATAAATACGATAGCGATTATGCAGCGGGTAAAAACCCAGCAGCACCTACCCGCGATATTAAATACGATACATTGCGAGGAGTGTTAGAGGGCGAAGTGCGCATTCATAACCATTGCTATAAAGCAGAAGAAATGGCGATGATGATTGACCTTTCAAAAGAATTTAATTATCACGCGGGTACTTTTCATCATGGTATAGAAGCCTATAAAATTGCTGACATGCTAGCTGCAAACGGTTCATGTGCTGCGCTTTGGCCAGACTGGTGGGGCTTTAAAATGGAAGCCTACGACATGGTGCAAGAAAATGTGGCCATTGTTGATGCGGTTAAAAACTCGTGTGCGGTAGTTCATTCTGATTCAGATACGACTATTCAGCGCTTAAATCAAGAGGCTGCTAAGGTAATGTTCCGCGCTAATCAAAATGGTTTTGATATTTCGGAGCAACACGCAATTAAGTGGATCACTGCTAATGCGGCAAAATCACTAGGAATTGATGATAAAACAGGCTCACTCGAAGCGGGTAAACAGGGCGATGTGGTTATTTGGAACCAAAGCCCGTTTAGTGTTTACGCTAAAGCTGAGCAAGTGTTTGTTGATGGTGCAAAAGTTTACGATAGAAACGATAGCACGTATCAGGCAACAAGTGATTTTATGTTAGGTCAACAATAAGGAGCACCCAGAATGAAAAATTTATCACGTTCGTTTTCGCTTTCTCTGGTTGCTGCAGGGTTATTAGCAGCAGGCGCGGTTAATGCGCAGTCACTGGCAATTATTAACGCCACATTACACACCTCAACAGAGCAAGGTGTATTAGAGGGCGCGAGCATTGTAATGACTGATGGCAAAATTTCTGCCATTAATCCAAGCGCTGTAAAAGCCGACAAAATTATTGATGCTAAGGGCCAAATAGTAACGCCTGGCTTTATTGCCAGTATTAACCAATTAGGTTTAGTTGAAGTAGGTGCGGTTGCAGGCTCACGCGATGGCGGCGATGAAAAAGCCGGTATTGATTTTGATGCAAGTTTAGCTTTTAACGGCCACTCGGGGTTAATTCCTTACGCACGTAAAGGCGGAATTACACGCGATGTGATCACCCCACAGGGCGGCGAGAGTATTTTTGCAGGCCTTGCAAGTGTAGTTGATTTAAGTGGTAGCTTTGAAAGCGTACTGCAAAAACAAGTGGCACTAGTGGTTAATTTAGGTGAGCGCCGCAAAGGTTCGCGTGCGTTTACTTTGCAAACACTTATAAATAAGCTAGATGAACATCAAACTAAAGCCGATAAAAAAGCTAAAAAAGATGACAAAAAGCCAACCGCCGAAGATAAAATAATGGTTAAAGTACTTAGCGGTGAAATGCCATTAATCGTTAATGTATCTCGCGCTGCCGATATAGTTGAGCTTATTAAAGTAAAGCAGCAGTTTGGCATTAACTTAGTACTTAATGGTGCGCAAGATGCTGTTGTCGTTAAAGAGCGTTTAGCTAAAGCAGACATTCCAGTGATCATTAGTGCTATGGATAGTTTGCCAGGTAGTTTTGACTCATTAAATGCGAGTTTAAATAATGCAGGATTACTTGAAAAGGCCGGCGTAAAAGTACTGCTAACAGTGGGCGGTGATGCCAGTCATAATGTTTACCAGCTACGTTTTGATGCGGGTAATGCTGTATCGTATGGTATGAGCCAACAAGGTGCGTTAAAAGCAGTTACAGCAAACGTGGCTGATGTATTTGGCATTAATGCAGGCAGCCTAGCAGTAGGTAAAGCGGCCGATGTGGTTATGTGGAGCAATGATCCGTTTGAGCTTAGCAGCCACGTGAGCAAAATGTTTATTAATGGGGTTGAGGTATCTACACAATCTCGCCAAGATAAACTGCGTGACCGTTATACAACTGAGTCAAGTATGCCACGCGCATATACTAAGTAATCAGAAACTAAGCTAAACATCCTATATATTGGAGGTTAAAGCTACTACTAAAAAGGCCGCTATTTTATAAATAGCGGCCTTTTTATTTGTAAATTTTAGACATAAAAAAGCCGCTTACTTTTGCAAGTAAGCGGCTTTTAAATTCATTTCAATATTATACTAATTTAGCAAGAATATCGTTAAAGGTAGTGCTTGGACGCATCGCTTTAAAAGCAGCATCGTCGTTAGGCTGGAAGTAACCGCCTAAATCTACCGCTGGGCCTTGAGCGTTGTTTAGCTCACTAACAATTTGTTCTTTGTTAGTTTCAAGGTCGCTAGCAATTTGCGTAAACTGCGCTTTAAGTTCGCTGTCGTCATTTTGCTTAGCAAGTTCTTGTGCCCAAAATAAAGATAAGAAGAAATGAGAACCACGGTTATCAATTTCTTTTACTTTACGTGAAGGCGACTTGTTTTCTGCAAGGAAAGTACCAGTTGCTTTATCTAGGGTGTCAGCAAGTACTTGTGCCTTGTTGTTACCCGTCGTTACGCTTAGGTGCTCAAGCGATGCAGCAAGTGCTAAAAATTCACCTAAAGAATCCCAACGTAAGTGGTTTTCTTTTTCGAATTGTTGCACATGCTTCGGTGCAGAACCACCTGCGCCAGTTTCAAATAAGCCACCACCGTTCATAAGTGGAACAATTGACAGCATTTTAGCACTTGTACCCAACTCTAAAATTGGGAATAAATCTGTAAGGTAATCACGTAAAACGTTACCTGTTACAGAAATAGTGTCTTTACCTTCTTTAATACGCGCTAAAGAGAATAAAGTTGCTTCAAGCGGTGCTAAAATTTGAATATCTAGGCCAGCTGTATCGTGCTCTGGTAGGTATTTATTTACTTTTTTGATTAGCTGCGCATCATGTGCACGGTTTTCGTCTAACCAAAAAATAGCAGGAACGCCCGTTGCGCGTGCACGGTTTACTGCAAGCTTAACCCAATCTTGGATTGGTGCATCTTTAACCTGACACATGCGCCAAATATCGCCTTGCTCAACACTGTGCTCAAGTAAAGTAGTACCGTTTGCATCAACAACACGGATTGAACCGTCTGCTTTAGCTTCAAACGTTTTGTCGTGTGAACCGTATTCTTCTGCTTTTTGCGCCATAAGGCCAACGTTTGGAACGCTACCCATAGTTGTTGGATCAAACGCACCATTTTCTTTACAAAAATCAATAGTTGCTTGGTAAATACCTGAGTAACAACGATCTGGAATTACAAAGCTAGTGTCTTGTAATTTACCATCGTTATTCCACATTTGACCGCTTGAACGAATTGCAGCAGGCATAGATGCATCGATGATCACGTCACTTGGTACGTGTAAGTTTGTAATACCACGGTCAGAATCAACCATAGCAATAGCGGGGCGGTTAGCGTAAACAGCTTGAATGTCTGCTTCAATTTCTTCGCGCTTAGCGTCATCTAATGTTTGAATTTTAGAGTACACATCGCCTAAACCATTATTTACATCAACACCTAGCTCTTCAAAAAGTTTACCATGCTTGGTAAATACATCTTTGTAGAATACTTTTACAGCGTGACCAAAAATAATTGGGTCAGATACTTTCATCATTGTCGCTTTCATATGCAGCGAGAATAATACACCTTTTTCTTTAGCTGCATCAATTTCGGCAGCTAAGAAAGCTTGCAGTTTAGCAGCGCTAATGCTTGATGCATCAATAACTTCGCCAGCTAAAAGCGGTGTGCTTTGTTTAAGCACAGTAACGTCGCCGTTAGTTGCAACATGTTCAATACGCACATCAGTGGCTGTATCAACAGTTACTGATTGCTCAGAACCAAAAAAGTCGCCTTCGCTCATGCTAGCAACGTAAGATTCAGAATCTTTGCTCCACGCACCCATTGAATGCGGGTTGTTACGTGCATATTCTTTTACAGAACCAGGTGCACGACGATCTGAGTTACCTTCACGTAGTACTGGGTTTACTGCACTGCCTTTAATTTTGTCGTACGCAGCTTGAATTGCTTTTTCTTCATCGTTTTTAGGCTCAACAGGGTATTCTGGAAGTGCATAACCTTTAGCTTGAAGCTCTTTAATTACCGCGCGAAGCTGTGGTACAGAGGCGCTGATGTTTGGTAATTTAATAATGTTAGCTTCTGGTGTTTTAGCCAGTTCGCCAAGTTCAGCCAGTGCATCGTTAATACGTTGTTCTGGTGTTAAATAATCAGGGAAGCTTGCAATTACACGACCTGCTAATGAAATATCGCGAGTTTCAACTTCAACACCTGCCGCATTTGTATATGCTTGGATGATAGGTAGCAACGAATAAGTTGCGAGTGCCGGAGCTTCGTCCGTTTTTGTATAGATAATTTTTGATGTCATCATCATTCCTAGATAGTTGGCCATAACGACCATATTCAACAATGCAAAGAAATCATTGCCACCAGTATTGGTAATACATTAAAGCGTTAATAATGGAGCAACGAGCAGTCAGTTAGGTGTTTATTGCCCTATATTTATATAAAGCAAAATAGTCACACCTGACCAGCTAGTACCGTATTTATAACTAAACATTTAATAAAAATAAATTAGCCTTTAGGCTAGCGTTAATACGTTATTTTTAGGGTAAAGAGTGTAACAAGCTTGGTTTAAAAGGGCTAGTTTTTGCAAGCACCATCCAAGTAGTTATACCAATTGAATTAAAAACATTGATCGTTCTAACGGACTAAAGTTTCATAATGGCATTAAAATTTTCATATAGAATAACTATACATTTAAATTTATGCTTAATTATTAAGCTTTTTTACTTGTCGCTATAGTAAATGCCAATTTTATTAAAAATATGAGCATGCTTGCGTATTAAATGACTTATTGGTTACTTTTAAAATAACTAAGGTAAAACAATGGGATACATTGTTTAACCCTATTGTTAAGCCATTTGTTTTGCGTCGAAATTACTCATTAATTTAATGTTATTGGTATGCCCGTGTATTTAATACAAATTGATATTTAACATTCAATACAGAAAATATTGGGGTAGATAAAATAAATTCAAGGAAAAGGGTTGAATTTGCAGATAATGAGGCTATTAATACAGAAGAAGAGATGATAAAAAAGATGTTGAAGGAATTAAGCGAGGATCTAAGCAGGTCACTCGCTTTAGTAGAACAAAATAACAGTCACTCAATAATATCACCGTTAGGCGCTATATTTTTAGCATGTAAGCCTTTAGGGCCTTGTTCTAATTCGAATGTTACATCTTGACCAGCTTTAAGTGTTTTATAGCCGTCCATTACAATTGTTGAGTAATGAGCGAAAATATCATTCTCGCAGCCGTCTTCTACGATGAAACCGAAACCTTTGGCATTATTGAACCATTTGACTTTACCACAAGCCATACTTCTACATCCTTCTATAAGTTCACTAATTTAGTTAATCTAAACTGTATAATTTGCTAGACTGACTAAGGTTTAATCAATCTATGTTTGACTGTAGTTTATTTAGCCAGTCAGTCAAGTGTTTTGATCTATTTATTAACATTTTATTTATTTTTTTATTCAAGTTTGCTTGAGTTACAAAGACAAGACTATATTTAATTATGAGTGGTATGAAAGATTCAGGTGTTATAGACATCGTTCGCGACAAGGAAAAGCAAAAGCTGCAACCACCGCGAAAATATAAAGTTGTTTTAAATAACGACGATTACACGCCGATGGATTTTGTGATTGAGGTCCTGATGACGTTTTTTAATATGGATAGCGATAGAGCAACCGACGTGATGCTGCAAATTCATCAACAAGGGAAGGGGATCTGTGGCGTATTTAGCTCAGATGTAGCCCATACAAAAGCTGAACAAGTTAACCGGTATTCAAGGGATAACGAGCATCCACTGCTATGTAGTTGTGAGCAGGAATAAATACCAAGCGAATGATCTTTCGTTCGATTGTAATGGTATAAAATTATTATCTCTGTAAGGGGTTGCCAATGCTAAATAAAGATTTAGAACTTACTTTGAACAGCGCGTTTCGCGAAGCGCGTACACGTCGTCATGAGTTTATGACGGTAGAACACCTTTTACTTGCGCTTTTGGACAATCCATCTGCTGGGGAAGCGCTAAGTGCCTGTGCAGTAAATGTTGCAGAGTTAAAAACTGAACTACTTGAGTTTATTAACGAAACCACACCAGTTATTCCAGATTTAGAAGAAGAGCGTGAAACTCAGCCAACACTTGGTTTTCAACGTGTATTGCAACGTGCTGTTTTTCATGTGCAATCATCGGGTAAAAACGAAGTAACAGGCGTAAACGTGCTGGTGGCTATTTTTTCTGAGCAAGAAAGCCAAGCAGTCTATTTACTTAAAAAACACGATATATCACGTCTTGATATTGTTAATTTTATTTCGCATGGCATTGCCAAAAGCGATGATGAATTAGGCGATGACACCGACGATATTCACGAAGACGTACAAGAAGTGCAAAGCGAAGAAGCGAGCAAGCTCGACAGCTTTACCACTAATTTAAACGTACAAGCGCTCGAAGGCCACATTGACCCATTAATAGGGCGCGATAGTGAAGTAGAACGTACTGTGCAGGTGTTGTGTCGTCGTAAAAAGAACAACCCATTATTAGTAGGCGAAGCAGGTGTTGGTAAAACAGCAATTGCAGAAGGCCTAGCGTATCGTATTGTAAATAAGCAAGTACCCGAAGTAATTGCCGATGCAGTTGTTTACTCGCTTGATATGGGCGCATTATTGGCAGGTACTAAGTACCGTGGCGATTTTGAAAAACGCTTTAAAAGCTTACTAAAAGAGTTGCAAGCACAACCGGGTTCTATTTTATTTATTGATGAAATTCATACCATTATTGGTGCCGGCGCGGCATCGGGTGGAGTTATGGATGCATCAAACTTACTTAAGCCGCTACTCTCTAGTGGGCAATTACGCTGTATGGGTTCGACAACTTATAACGAGTACAAAAATATTTTTGAGAAAGACCGTGCTTTGGTACGTCGCTTTCAAAAAATTGATGTGCTTGAGCCGAGTGTTGCCGATACCACTAAAATATTAAATGGTTTAAAAGAGCGTTACGAAGCGCACCATGGCATTCGTTATACGCAAAAAGCGTTAAAAGCAGCGGCAGAGCTAAGTGCAAAATATATTAATGAACGCCATTTGCCCGACAAAGCAATTGACGTAATTGATGAGGCCGGTGCAAGCCAACGTTTATTGCCTAGCTCTAAACGTAAAAAAACCATTGGCGTTGCCGATATAGAAAACATTGTGGCTAAAATGGCGCGTATTCCACCGCAAAGTGTGTCATCTAGCGACAAAGAAACGCTAAAAAACTTAGACCGCAATTTAAAAATGTTGGTGTTTGGGCAAGATCAATCTATTGATGCGCTTACATCGGCTATTCGCTTATCGCGCTCTGGTTTAGCCAACGAAGAAAAACCGGTAGGGTCGTTCTTATTTGCAGGCCCAACAGGGGTAGGCAAAACCGAGGTAACTAAACAGCTAGCTAAATGTATGGGTGTTGAGTTTATTCGCTTTGATATGTCGGAGTACGTAGAGCGCCATGCAATAAGTCGACTAATTGGTGCGCCACCAGGTTATGTTGGTTTTGAGCAAGGTGGGTTACTCACTGAAGCGGTAATTAAAAACCCGCACGCGGTAGTACTGTTAGATGAAATTGAAAAAGCGCATTCAGATATTTACAACATATTGTTGCAAGTAATGGATCACGGTACATTAACTGATAATAACGGCCGCAAAGCCGATTTTAGAAATGTAGTCGTGGTAATGACCACCAATGCGGGCGTGCAAGAAACAACGCGTGCGTCAATTGGTTTTAGCGAGCAAGACCATACGCACGATGCAATGGGTGAAATTAATAAAGTATTTTCACCAGAATTTAGAAACCGTTTAGATAACATTATTTGGTTTAATCACCTTGATAAAGACGTTATTTTACTTGTGGTTGATAAGTTTATTGTAGAGCTTCAAGCGCAACTGGATAAAAAGTCAGTTAATCTTGAGCTAAGTGCTAAAGCACGGGAATGGTTGGCTGACAAAGGTTACGACAAAGCGATGGGGGCACGTCCTATGGCACGTATTATCCAAGAGCAGCTTAAAAAACCATTAGCCAACGAAATACTCTTTGGTGAACTTGTTGAAGGCGGTACGGTTAAAGTATCGGTTAAAGATAAAAAAATTCGCTTTGATTATCAAAGTGATTTAACACCAGCTTAGTTTAATATGCGCTAAATGAGTTAAATAAAAAGGCCTGCTTTTAAAAAGCAGGCCTTTTTTTGTAATGTTTTATAGACAACAAAAAACCCAGCAAAGCTGGGTTTTTTGTTTATTAAATGTAATTGCTAGTTAATATCCATCAATTACATTTAATAAACGCTTAAAGCTAGTGAAAAACTAGCCAAAAACTAAATCTCGTTTACGCACTTACTTAGCGAGCACGGAATACGATACGACCTTTCGATAAATCGTAAGGAGTCATTTCTACCGTTACTTTATCGCCGGTTAAAATACGGATATAGTTTTTGCGCATTTTGCCTGAAATATGAGCCACAACTACGTGACCATTTTCTAGCTCAACTCGGAACATTGTATTTGGTAAAGTATCAAGGACTGTCCCTTGCATTTCGATTACGTCTTCTTTCGCCATGTTTAGCGTAACACCTCTTTAATAGTTAAACGCTGCAGATTCTGCCCAAAATACGCCAATAAGTAAAGGCGCAGCGGCTATTTTTGCAAATTAAATAATCAACCACTGGTCTTTGACTTGTTTTTGCGCCGGTAAAAATTGCGTTTTGTAGTTCATTTTAGGACATTCGTCTATTTGGTAGCCCAAGTACACGTAGTGCTTATTTTGTGCTTTAGCAAATATTAGCTGCTGTAAAATCATCACAGTACCCAAACTATACTGCTCATAGTCGGGGTCAAAAAAAGTATAAATAGCTGAAATAGCCTTGTCCATACAATCAGTTACGGCAACTGCAACTAAATTGTCTTGATCCCAAAGTTCTATAAAAGTGATGTTTAACCAACTGCATAATAAAAAACTCTGAAACTGTGTTTTATCAGGAGGATACATACTACCGTCTTGATGGCGCAAACTAATATATTTACTGTACAGCGCGTAGTATTGCGGGCGCTCTTGGTTAGAATATTTAACTTCAAAGCGTGTTTTTGCTTTGTTTAGTTTACGTTTGTGCGATTTTGTCTCAATAAACTCTTGTGCTAATACACGTACAGAGCTACATGCGCTGCAAGTTGGACAGTGCGGGCGGTAAATTTGGTTACCGCTGCGACGAAAACCTAACGCCAGCAAAGACTCAAATTTATCGCTGCTGTAGCAACTTGGATCAAGAATGACCAATAACTGCTCTTGGCGGTTGGGTAAATAACTACAAGCAAACTCTTGGCTTAAACCAGCGCGTGCAGGAATATGTTCATTCATAAATAGCGTTAAGCTCCTGTGGTATCCACATAGCAGGGTCTACTTTATAATTTTGCGCTGCGTGTAGTTTAGCTAAAAATGCAGGGCGTGGGATCACTGTCGCCCCTAATGACATTAAATAGGGGTTTTCGAGCTGACAATCAATAAAATGCGCGTTATGGCGCTTAAGCCAATTAACCAACGCCCACACAGCCAGCTTAGAGCAGTTTGTTTGATGATGAAACATCGACTCGCCACAAAAAACACCATTTTGCATAATGCCATATAAGCCACCTGCAAGCTCTCCCTCGCGCCACACTTCTACACTATGAGCAATGCCTGCGTTATGGGCGTTAATGTACGCAGTGAGCATGTCAGAGGTTATCCACGTACCATCGGTATCAATGCGTTGCTCGCAGCATGCTTCAATCACTTCAATAAAGGCATTATTTATAGTAACGGTGACCGGGTGCTTTTTTAAATGCTTGCGCAGGCTTTTACTAATATGAAAATTATCAAGCTCTACAATGCCGCGCTCACTGGGCGACCACCACATTATTGGCTCGTCTTCGCTAAACCACGGAAATATACCATTATTATAAGCGTTACTTAGCCGCGCTAAACTTAAATCGCCACCAATAGCGAGTAAACCGTCGGGGGAGTCGAGAGCGCACTCTATAGGTGGAAATGCTATATCGGTATTACTTAGCTGGTACAGCTGCTTTTTCATACAATACTTCAATAAAAACGAATAACAAAAGTGTAACTATAATTTAGACATAAAAAAGGCTGATTTATCAGCCTTTTTCACTAAACACTTAACAGCTTATAGATTATCTAAAAAGCGCTCAGCATCTAATGCTGCCATACAACCTGTTCCGGCTGAAGTAATTGCTTGGCGGTAAATATGATCCGACACATCACCAGCGGCAAATACGCCTGGTACGCTAGTTTGTGTAGCGTTGCCATTAAGGCCCGACTCAACAATTATATAGCCGTCTTTCATCTCTAGTTGGCCAACAAACATATCGGTATTTGGCTTATGGCCAATAGCAATAAATACGCCCGCTAGGTCTAACTCTTCGGTTGCATCAGAGTTTGCATCTTTAATACGCACACCGGTAACGCCCATTTGGTCACCTAATACTTCGTCAAGCGTACGGTTGTAATGCATTACCACATTACCGTTTGCTGCTTTTTCAGCAAGGCGGTCGGCTAGTATTTTTTCACTACGAAAACTATCACGACGGTGAATTACATGCACTTCATCGGCAATGTTAGATAAGTAAAGCGCTTCTTCAACAGCTGTGTTACCGCCGCCAACAACCGCTACTTTTTGTCCTTTATAGAAAAAACCATCACAGGTCGCACACGCAGATACGCCACGGCCTTGAAAATTTGTTTCTGACTCTAAGCCTAGGTACTTAGCAGACGCGCCTGTTGCAATGATAAGTGCGTCACAGGTGTAAGTGCCTTGGTCGCCAGTTAAAGTGAAAGGGCGTTTAGACACGTCTACTTTATTTATGTGATCAAATATAATTTCAGTTTCAAAGCGCTCAGCATGCTCTTTCATACGATCCATTAACGCAGGACCAGTTAAGCCATGCGCATCGCCAGGCCAGTTTTCTACTTCGGTAGTGGTGGTTAATTGGCCACCTTGTTGCATACCAGTAATTAATACTGGGTTTAAATTTGCGCGGGCTGCGTAAACTGCGGCAGTGTAACCAGCGGGGCCTGAGCCTAAAATAAGTAACTTACAATGTTTTGCTTCAGTCATGGTTTTTTCCTAAACGTTTAATTCACTCTGTAATGCGCTCGATTCTAAGAAAAACAAGCAGGAAGTAAACAAAATCCGTGATTAATTTTTTTAACAAATTTTAAAGCTGTGCAATATTGTGTACTTAAAATGGAGTAATTTATGTCTAATAAGTAAAATTAGTTCAATAAATAGACTAATACGCAACAAAACTGCGTTAATTCATGACCGGTTTGATTTTTTTTGATATGTTTTACCTAATTTTGATTTGTCACTGAAAGATTATGTGACCTAAGTGAATAGGCAACTATGTTATTTTGGCAGGAAAAACCCGCATTTGGGTTGACTTCAAAAGACCTTAACGTCTTAACCAATGCGCAAGAGTACCGTACGCAATTGCTACGTTTAATTGCCAACGCAAAAAAACGAATTTATATAACCACGCTTTATTTACAAGATGATGAAGCCGGACGTGAAGTTTTAGAGGCACTGCACCAGGTGTCATTAGCTAACCCAGCGCTTGAAATAAAAGTGCTGGTAGATTTTCATCGCGCGCAACGTGGCCTTATTGGTGCCGAAAAATCTGAGGGGAATGCCAGTTTATATTGTGATTACCTCGAAAAGTTTCAATCGAACGTGCAGGTATACGGCGTACCAGTAAAAGCGAAAGAGTTATTTGGCGTATTGCATTTAAAAGGTTTTGTGATTGACGACACCTTGCTTTATAGCGGCGCGAGTATAAATAATGTGTATTTAGAGTATAACGACCGTTATCGCCTCGATCGTTACTTTTTAGTTACGCAAAACGCATTGTGCGATGCTGTAATAGACTTTATTGAAACAACATTACTTAGCTCAAATGCAGTGCCGCGTATTGATAGCCGCCCGCTGCCAAAGCTTAATGATTTTAGATTAGATCAAAAGCAATTAATGCGTGATTTAAAAACAGCAAGGTATAACAGCGCCGAGCTGCATAATACTCAGTCCTTAGGTATTCGTTTGTTTTTAGGATTAGGGCGACGCAATAACGAACTTAATCGTTTAATTAAAACCATGTTTGACGCCACCGAGCAAGAGCTGGTGTTGTATACGCCTTACTTTAATTTTCCGGCGCCGTTAATGCGCTCATTACGCCGGCTATTAAAACAAGGTAAGCAAGTCACTATTGTAGTAGGCGATAAAACGGCTAACGACTTTTATGTACCGCCTAGCGAGCCATTTAGTAAAATAGGCGCGTTGCCGTATTTATACGAAACTATTTTGCATAAATTTGTTAAAACACAAAAACGCCATATTGATAACGGTAATTTAAACGTTTATCTATGGAAGCACGACAGTAATTCGTTTCATTTAAAAGGCATTTGTTCAGACAGAAAAGTACATTTACTCAGTGGTCATAACCTTAACCCGCGGGCGTGGGGACTAGATGTTGAAAATGGTATTTTAATTGAAGATCCACAGCAAACAATAATGCAAGATATTGACAACGAAAAGCAAGAAATTCTGCAGCACTGTCGCCGTTTAACTGGCCCAGATGATTTAGAAACCATGGACGATTATCCGCAAGCGGTTAAAAAGTTACTTGGCCAAGCAAAACGTGTAAAAGTAGATTTTATAATTAAACGTTTTATATAAGTAACCTTATAAAATTTAAAATCTATACAACAAAAAAGCAGCTAATAGCTGCTTTTTTGTTTGCACTAATGTTTACTCTAAAGTTTAAAGCACTCAAGTAAATTAATGCTTGAGTGCTTTACGCTAAATTAAACGTTTTCTAGCGCAGTACGAGGATCAACATATTCCATGTTAAACGCCTCAGCTACTTCTTTGTAAGTTACTTGGCCTTTTATTACGTTTAAGCCTTTTAAGAAGTGAGCGTCGTCAAGCAATGCCTTTTTATAACCTTTGTTTGCAAGGTTAATAATAAACGGCAAGGTTGCATTGTTAAGTGCAAACGTAGAAGTACGTGGCACAGCGCCCGGCATATTAGCAACACAATAGTGAACAACGTCATCAACAATGAACGTAGGATCAGCATGGGTAGTTGCTTTAGAGGTAGCAATACAGCCACCTTGGTCAATGGCAACGTCAACAATTGCAGAGCCTGGTTTCATGGCTTTAATGTGCGCAGCAGTTACTAGTTTAGGTGCAGCTGCACCTGGAATAAGTACACCACCAATTACTAAATCTGCCTCTAGTACGTGTTTTTCAAGTGCGTCGGCAGTTGAGTAAATAGCGCGTACTTTGTTGCCAAACTGTGCGTCTAGTGCGCGTAATACGTCAATGTTACGATCAAGTATTACTACGTTTGCACCTAAACCAACCGCCATAAGTGCAGCGCTACGGCCAACCATACCGCCGCCAATAATAACTACTTTAGCTGGCTCAACGCCCGGTACGCCACCAAGTAACATACCACTGCCTTTATTTATTTTTTCAAGCGCTTGTGCGCCTGCTTGAATAGACATACGACCTGCTACTTCACTCATAGGTGCTAAAAGAGGAAGGCCACCGCGAGAGTCTGTGACTGTTTCGTATGCAATACAAATTGCTTTGCTTTTAACTAGGTCTTCAGTTTGTGGTAAGTCAGGGGCAAGGTGTAAGTAAGTGAAAAGAATTTGATCTTCGCGCAGCATGGCACGCTCAATCGCTTGTGGCTCTTTTACTTTAATTATCATCTCGGCTTTTGCGAATACATCAGCAGGTGTTGCTAAAATTTCAGCACCGGCTTGTACGTAATCGTCGTTAGTAAAGCCAATGCCCATACCCGCATCCGTTTCCACTAATACTTGGTGGCCGTGATTAACGAGCTCACGAACACTAGCAGGAACCATACCTACGCGGTATTCATGGTTTTTAATTTCTTTAGGTACACCTATAATCATAATTTTGCCTTGTTAGAACGGGATAAGTTTTTCACTATTATATTCATGAGTTGCTAGTGTGTCTTACCTTTTTTTTAACATATTATAGTGATAATATCTGTTTTTGGCTTTTAAACAGAATAATAAACTAGGTGAGTATGCATACACTATTAGATAGAATAGATCGAAAAATATTAGTGGAATTACAACAGGATGGGCGGTTATCTAATGTGGAACTGGCCCGACGAGTTGGCTTAAGTGCGACACCTTGTTTAGAGCGTGTAAAAAAGTTGGAGCGAGAAGGTTATATACTTGGTTACAAGGCTGTGGTTGATCCGGCTAAGCTTGGCCAAGGTTTATCGGTATACGTTGAGGTAACTATTACTAAAACATCGGCAGATGTATTTGACGAATTTAGTGCTGCAGTTAAAAAGCATAACGAAATAATAGAGTGCCATTTAGTATCGGGTAATTTTGACTTTTTACTTAAAACGCGGGTAAACGACATGTCAGAATATCGAGGAGTACTGGGCGATATACTCTTAAAGTTACCCAATGTTAGCGAAAGTCGTACTTATGTAGTAATGGAAGAAGTAAAAGGCGAGGAAGGCGTAATTATTCGCCCCTATGTTGCTTAAGCTGATTTACAATATGTGTGTTATTTATAGGCTAATATAGTAATTTATAATTAGTTTCGCATAATATAAGTTTAAATTATAAAAACTTGTTCATAATCAGGCCATCAAGGTTAAGATAAAGTGCAACAAAATACATTTCCTGCTAAGGTATTCCACTGCTAAGTGAGTGTAAAAATAATAAAGAGGAATAGGGAATTATGCGCCTAAACGGTGTGCAAAGGCTATTAGAAACAGGGCTGATAATCAGCACTTTTACAGCAATATTTATTTTATGTGCCTTAATCAGCTTTGATCCGGCGGATGCTGCATGGTCGCAAACTAGCTTTAGCGAAGTAAAAAACATTACTGGCGCTGCGGGTGCATGGATTGCTGACATATTATTACTCACTTTTGGCTGGTTGGCTTATTTAGTACCGGCCGCAATTCAGATATTTGGTTATTTATTATTTAAACAACCGCACCGAATTTTACAACTCGACTACACCACCTTAGCATTGCGTGTTATTGGTTTTGCTTTATTTATTACCTCAGCTACCGCTATTAGCAGCATTAATTTTGATGATATTTATAACTTTTCATCAGGCGGGGTAGTGGGCGATGTGATTGAATCGGCAATGATGCCAGCATTTAACTTTACCGGTACTTCAATACTATTATTGTGCTTCTTTTTTGCCGGTTTAACATTATTAACGGGCGTATCGTGGGTTGATTTTGTTGATTATTTAGGTGATTTAATCGTACGTTTTTATCGTTACATAAGCAATTATGTAAAAGGCTGGCTAAACCGAGAGCGTTTAGCTGGTAATGATAATCAGCAAATAGACGCACAATTTGAACCAGACGCCAACGAGCAAGCCGATGAAACAAATACCAAAAAAGTAAATAAACAAAAATCAATTAACAAACCGCAAACGCCATTTAATGAGCCGCAAATTAGCGACGAATTTATGCCATTTGACGAGCTAGATGATATTCTCGATCAAGAAATTGGCTTTAGCGCCATAGATGACGATCCAATGGATACAGAAGCTGCACTTAATGCACTTAATGCACTTGATCAGAGCCCAGTAGTAGAGCCAGAAAAGCCTGTAACTACAGTAGTATCGCCAGCAAGGCCAATGAACAAGCCAAAAGCTGCGTATCAGCCGCCGCCAACAGCCAAAGAAAAATTTGAACAATTACTTAATCAAGAGCCGCCACTAGGGCCATTACCATCGCTTGATTTACTCGACAGACCCGACAAAGCTAAAAACCCTATTTCGCAAGAAGAGCTCGATACAGTATCGCGGCTAGTAGAGACAAAACTGCTCGACTTTAACGTACAAGCAAAGGTTGTAGCAGTATACCCAGGGCCAGTTGTAACGCGCTTTGAGCTAGATTTGGCACCCGGTATAAAGGTGTCTAAAATTACCGGTTTAGCAAAAGATTTAGCCCGTTCGCTTTCGGCAATTAGTGTACGTGTTGTTGAGGTTATTCCGGGTAAAACCTATGTAGGCATAGAGCTGCCTAACAAGTATCGCGAAATAGTGCGTTTATCAGAAGTAATAAACGCCCCTAAATTTGAGCAAAACCCATCGCCACTCACCATGGTCTTAGGTAAAGATATTGCCGGGGAGCCGGTATGTGCCGACCTTGGCAAAATGCCGCATTTACTGGTAGCCGGTACTACAGGCTCGGGTAAATCAGTGGGCGTTAATGTGATGATAGTAAGCTTACTGTACAAATCGGGGCCTGATGATGTACGAATGATCATGATTGACCCTAAAATGCTTGAACTTTCGGTATACGAAGGTATTCCGCATTTATTGTGTGAAGTAGTTACCGACATGAAAGAAGCCGCTAATGCACTGCGTTGGTGTGTAGGCGAAATGGAGCGTCGTTATAAGCTAATGTCGGCTTTGGGTGTACGTAACTTAAAAGGTTACAACCAAAAAGTGCTTGAAGCCAAAGAAGCGGGCTATCCAATAATGGACCCATTATTTAAAGACACCGATGGCATGAAAGATGGCCCAGATGAGCTTGGAAAACTACCTAGTATAGTGGTAGTAATTGACGAATTTGCCGACATGATGATGATTGTAGGTAAAAAGGTAGAAGAGCTAATTGCCCGTATTGCGCAAAAAGCACGTGCCGCAGGTATTCATTTAATACTGGCAACACAGCGCCCATCGGTAGACGTAATTACCGGTTTAATTAAAGCAAATATACCAACGCGTATGGCGTTTCAGGTATCGAGTAAAATAGATTCGCGCACTATACTTGACCAACAAGGTGCCGAAAATTTACTAGGTATGGGTGATATGTTGTATTTACCGCCAGGTACAAGTGTTCCTGAGCGTGTGCATGGCGCGTTTGTAGACGACCACGAAGTACACGCAGTAGTAAACGACTGGAAAGCCCGTGCTAAACCAAATTACATAGACGAAATACTTAATGGCGACGCGAACGAGGATATTTTATTACCGGGTGAAGCCAGCGAAAACGCAGATGAAGAAAACGATCCGCTATACGACGAAGCCGTGTCGTTTGTAATTGAAACCGGTAAAGTATCGGTGTCGTCTGTGCAACGTAAATTACGTGTTGGCTATAACCGCGCAGCACGCTTAGTAGAACAAATGGAAACATCGGGTATCGTGAGTTCAGCTGGCCACAATGGCGCTCGCGATGTATTAGTACCTAATGGAGCAAATTAATGAAAAAACTTAACACCTTGTTATTAGTACTTGGCAGCTTAGTTGCTACGCCAAGCTTTGCAGACGACAGCCAAGCATTACAAGATCAACTCGCAACGCTAAAAAGCTTTAAAGCGCAGTTCTCGCAAAAAGTAACAGACAAACAAGGCCAAGCAGTAATGCAAGGCGAGGGCACAATTGCCCTGCAACAACCTATGATGATCCGCTGGCAGCAAACCAATCCAGACGATACATTATTTGTATCAAATGGGGATAAAACATATTACTTCGACAGTTTTGCCGAGCAAGTAACTATTATGCAAACTAGCAGCCTTATAGATTCAACGCCGTTTGTGTTACTTACCTCAAAAGACCCAGCGCAGTGGGAAAAATACAGCGTACTGGCTACAAATAGCGGCTTTAGCGTAACGCCAAACAAAGGCGTAGAAAGCCAAGTAGAGCAGCTAGATATAACCTTTGCTGGTAACGAGCAAGGTTTGGCTAAATTAGTGGTAACCGATAATTCAGGGCAGTTATCGTCGTTTACTTTTAATGATGCACAAGTTAATACGCCGCTTGATAAAAGCACCTTTGAATTTACGCCTCCTGAAGGTGTTGAAATAGACGATCAGAGTAACGGTGAGTAACTTAGGATTTAACTTTGGGCCCGATGCGCGCCCACTCGCAGCGCGTATGCGCCCAACAACGCTTGATGAATACATTGGCCAGCAGCACTTACTCAGCGCTGATAAACCACTGCATCAGGCAATTGTTGCAGGGCGCTGCCATAGTTTAATATTGTGGGGCCCGCCGGGCGTAGGTAAAACAACGCTCGCGCAAATAATAGCTAATCATGCCGATGCTGCGCTTATTCAAATGTCGGCAGTTACTGCAGGCGTTAAAGACATTCGCGACAGCGTTACGCAGGCGCGCGAAAACCTACAAAGCCGTGGCCAACGCACCTTAATGTTTGTTGACGAAGTACACCGTTTTAATAAATCTCAGCAAGATGCATTTTTACCGCATATAGAAGACGGTACGTTTATATTTGTAGGTGCAACCACCGAAAACCCATCATTTGCACTTAACAACGCTATTTTGTCGCGGGCGCGGGTGTATGTTTTAAAATCGCTTGCCGATACCGACCTATACACAGTAATAGATCGTGCACTCAAACAAGACGAACAATTAAACCAAAAACACATAATAATTGCCGACAACGCAAAAAAAGCACTGTGCCAAGCAAGTGGTGGCGACGCGCGCAAAGTACTTAACTTACTTGAGCAAGCGGTTGATTTAACCACAGAGCAAAACGGCCAATACAAGGTAGACGAGCACGTACTTAGCCAAGTGCTGCCCACACATTTAGCTAAATACGACAAAGGCGGCGATGAATTTTACGATTTAATCTCAGCCTTTCATAAATCAGTACGTGGCAGCTCTCCCGATGGCGCGCTGTATTGGTATTGTCGTATTTTAGCCGGTGGTGGCGACCCTTTATATGTAGCTAGGCGCTTACTTGCCATTGCCACAGAAGACATAGGCAACGCTGATCCGCGCGCTATGGAAGTGGCGCTAAACGCATGGGATATTTTTCAGCGAGTTGGCCCAAGCGAGGGCGAACGCGCAATTGCCCAAGCCACACTTTATTTAGCCAGCGCACCTAAAAGTAATGCGGTGTATATGGCGTTTAATCAAGCCAAGGCCGATGCCCAAAACGAGCCAAGTTACCCCGTGCCCGAGCATTTACGTAATGCCCCAACCAACTTAATGAAAGACTTAGGGTATGGCGCTGAGTATCGTTATGCGCACAACGAAGAAGGCGCTTTTGCTGCCGGAGAGAAGTATTTACCACCAGAAATGCAAGGTAGGGAGTATTACTCACCGAGCGATCGTGGCCTTGAGCAAAAAATTAAGCAAAAGCTCGATTACCTAAAAGAGCGCGACGCGCAAAGCCCACTTAAACGATACGAAAATGATTAAACTTTATATGATGATCGCCCTTGGCGGAGCCTCAGGAGCGTGTTTACGGTTTTTTATTAGCGAAAGCATGCTAAAACTCCTCGGTAGGGGATTCCCTTTTGGCACGTTGGCGGTTAATATTCTGGGTTCATTGTTGATGGGCATTTTGTACGGTTTACTAGATAAAGATATAATCGCCGAAAGCCCTGCTAAAGCCCTGATCGGGGTTGGCTTTTTAGGTGCGTTAACCACCTTTTCAACATTTTCAATGGATTCGCTGTTGTTGTTACAACAAGGTCACTTTATTAAAATGGCCCTCAATATCATCTTAAACGTGATGGTGTGTATTTTTATGGCTTGGCTGGGCCTTCAGCTAGTAATGCAAAAAGGTTAAAAACTAACATGTTAGATTCTAAATTTTTACGTCAAGATATCGAACAAACGGCAGCACGCTTAGCGGCTCGCGGTTACGAACTCGATGTAGCGACGGTCACGGCACTTGAAGAAAAACGCAAAACATTACAAGTAAAAACGCAAGAACTTCAAAGTCAGCGTAATGCAAGCGCAAAAGCAATTGGCCAAGCTAAAGCCAAAGGCGAAGACGCTCAACCGCTACTAGATGCAGTTGCTAACTTAGGTAGCGAGCTAGACGCAGCAAAAGCGCAGCAAGATGTAGTATTAGCCGCAATTAACGACATTGCCTTAGCAATTCCAAACTTGCCAGACGAATCAGTACCTGCAGGTAAAGACGAAGACGACAACGTTGAAATACTAACGTGGGGCACACCTAAAAAGTTTGATTTTGACGTGAAAGATCACGTTGATGTAGGCCAAGACTTAAACGGCTTAGACTTTGAAATGGGCGTTAAAATTAGTGGCGCACGCTTTACTGTAATGCGCGGCCAAGTAGCGCGTATGCATCGTGCATTAACGCAATACATGCTAGACACCCACACAGACAAAAACGGTTACACAGAAATGTACGTACCGTACCTAGTAAATAGCGCAAGTCTATACGGCACTAGCCAATTACCTAAGTTTGCGGGCGATTTATTCCACACGCTAGGCCTTGTAAACGACGATGGCGAACAGCAATCAGGCTTTAGCTTAATCCCTACAGCAGAAGTACCACTTACTAACAGCGCCCGCGATGAAATTTACGACGAAAGCGATTTGCCAATTCGTTTAACTGCGCACACGCCATGTTTTAGAAGTGAAGCCGGCAGCTATGGTCGCGACACTCGCGGCTTAATTCGCCAGCACCAGTTTGATAAAGTAGAACTGGTACAGCTGGTAAAACCAGAAGACTCAATGGCAACGCTTGAAGAGTTAACAGGTCATGCGGAGCAAATACTACAAGAGCTTGAACTACCGTACCGTAAAGTAATTTTATGTATGGGTGATATGGGCTTTGGCTCAGCTAAAACCTACGACTTAGAAGTATGGTTACCAGCGCAAAACACCTACCGCGAAATTTCATCATGTTCAAATATGGTAGATTTTCAGGCACGTCGTATGCAAGCACGTTTTCGCCGCGAAGGGGCTAAAAAGCCAGAGTTACTACATACACTAAATGGCTCAGGTTTAGCCGTTGGCCGTACACTAGTAGCCATACTAGAAAACTACCAACAAGCCGATGGCTCAGTAGTAGTACCAGAAGTATTACGCCCATACATGGGTGGCCTTGAAGTGATTGGCAAGCAATAAAACGTAAACTTTAAGTCAGGTTTTAGGCTTGTGAGCTTAAAAAGAAAGCCGCTGTTTGTAATAAACAGCGGCTTTTTTATTGTAGGTTAAAAGCAAAAAGGTTCAGCTAATATGTAGGGCGTGCTTTAGCGCGTTACAGTTATTTGCCAAAAAATATGTGCCTGTCCTTTTTACTTGTTTTATTTGTTACGACTTTTTATCTGTTACGGGGTCAAGTGAATGAGCAATGGCAACAGTATTGCCTTGTTCATAATATAGAAAAGCTGCAAAACACGATGCATTAAGAAGAGTAAGCTCTTTTAACCTAAAATAAAGCCACTTAAACACCCGTAATACCTTCCAAAATGCCAATTAAAACAACATCAAACTCCCACTTTATATTCTGCATAAAATAAGTAATCGATTGAACCAAAATAGGAACTCAGTTATGATTTCTTTATCAATAAAAAATAAAAAATAAAAAATAAAAAATAAAAAATAAAAAATAAAAAAATAAAAAAATAAAAAACGAGTTAATCTACAGCCTCGTTATAACTCTTTAAGGCATCGATGTTAAAGTCAGTAGATAAATTAGTAATTGCAGATCAGATGCTAGAAGCATCTATTGATGAGTTTCTTGACAACAAGAGATTTTTTCATCAATAAATCTAGCCGGTATCGCTGAAGAGATTTATGGCAAGTATGTTAGAACAACTGGTGAGCAAGATGTGCAACATGATTTAGTTGGAGATGCTATTAATATGTCTGTTGCACAAGGCGGCCTTAAATTTGAATTTAAGGAAATGAAGAAAGTAGCTAATCACGATAAAAATGCAATTAAGCATTTTGATTCTTCTAATGACCGTTACATTGAGATTGATGAAGAAAATGAAGCACGGTTAGCTATATCAACAGCAATTGAGAATCACACAAGAGCAGGTAGGCCAAACCTTACCGTTATAGATAGGTTTCGCGAGTTTGCTACTGAATATGTTGCCCAGAAAATAGCGTCAAGCGAGTTATAACAACACGGCCTGAGGTGGACAGCAAGCACTAAAGCTCACTTTCCACCGCAAATTTTAACAGCGGTGCTCCCTTACTTTTCTTTGCGATTAAGTAAGTTGATTCATCGTAGGGCGTATGTGTTTTCCAGCACCTACATAGTATTCTTATCCACTTAAATGCTAATGATCTGATAATGGTATTATGGGGTTTTCCTTTGGCTTCTTGCTGCCGATAATATGTTTTTGCCCAAAATGAATAACGCACAGATAATCCTGCCCATTCAACAAGTCTTTACCTTAAAAATTTAGTGCACGAGTATCGCGAGAAGAAAGAAGTAAAATAGGACAGGCATGAATTTTATATGCAAGAACAAATAATAGTTGGTAAAGCATTATTTTTATAGTTGAACAATAGCCAGCAATAATTGATTAAATAAAGGGTATTAAAATGGATAAAATGTCAGTTAACATAACATCTAAACCTTTAGAAACTTACCCGAAAAAACAAATTTTAAAGGTGGTGGCTGATGACGTTTCTGAAAAAGAGACAGTGCAAAAGGGAGTGGCTCAAGGCGTCCAAGTAGACATATCTGAAGAGGGGGCGGAAAAAAGTCTGGAAGATAAAAATCAAGCGGCGTTTCGCAAGTTATTAGGTAATGAAGATGTAGATCAAGCATCACAATCTGAAGGTGACCCCCTTGATGAACTAATTGCTGAAATACAAGAAAAGCTTGAAAAACTACTGCAAGAAACTGCATTGTTACGCAGTAAAGATGATGAAGAGTCGCAGGCTAAAGTGAAGGTGCTAGAAGGTGAAATTACCGGGCTTAACATTCAACTTATTGAATTATTAAAACAGAAATTAGAATCGGGTAAAAACTAGGTGTAAAGTTTCTGTAATTACCTTTAATACACTTTTCGGTTACTGCATAACGCGGTAAGTCGGGTTGCTTCTAGTAAACTCATCACTTTTGTCGGATGGCGTGGCTTCGCCACTTATCCGACTTACGTCAAAAGGTAGGTTGGTTAAGCCGAAGGCGCCACCCAATAGAGTTATTAAACCCATTAAAGCGGCTTACTAAAAGGCGCTATCCCCTCTAAAAGCGAAGTCTCTCTAACCCTCTTGTGAACTAATTTGATTTAACTAACATTAGCTTTGCATCTTCCCCATCGGTTAATATTGCTACATTACCTTCAGTGGTTACAAACACATCTCTTAATCGGCCTGTGGCCTCTGGGAATATATGAGACTGGGTAAATTCACCATTAGCTAAATTTACAGCGTAGAGCTTTTTATCAACCAAAGTCGTAATTAACACATGTTTTTGTAGTGAAGGGAAAGCCGCGTGCTTAGAGCCGTAATACGCCATGCCAGATGGGGCTATTGATGGCGTCCAATTAACACTTGGTTTTTGCATGCCTGGGTATTGAGTAAAAGGTGAAATACGCGCTTGCGAATAATCCCTACCGTAAGTAATTACTGGCCAGCCATAATTGGTGCCTGCGGTTAAGTAGTTTAGCTCGTCGCCGCCTGCGGGGCCACGGCTAGCGCATTTTAATCCCAGACTCTAGCAGGGTTGAGCGGTAATCATCGTCTAGCCCTGCCATTTTCTTTTT
>NZ_JAATTW010000129.1:0-592 GCF_013414205.1 Pseudoalteromonas sp. MIP2626 | reverse complement strand
AAAAATGAAAAGAATAACGGTTAAAAACACCTACTGGCTAGACAAAAACGTGTACAAATTGAACGATACCATTCAAGTCGATCACTCAATACCATTTTGACCGAAAAGTGATCGGCATCGATGGTATTGAGTGATCTTGATGGATGGTATAAGGTGATCGGCTTAGATAGTATTAGGTGATCGCGATGCATGAGAATACGCACCTGCCTAAATAGCCCCTCTTAAAATCACTAAGCACTCTTTTTATAGCTAGGTTCTGAAAGGTTTACTTTATATCAGGCATTAAAAAACCGAGCGTAAGCTCGGTTTTTTTAGTACTAATTAGCTAGGCTAATTATTACGCTACGATGTTTGCAACAACGCCAGCACCTACAGTACGACCACCTTCACGGATAGCGAAACGAAGACCTTCGTCCATCGCGATTGGCGCGATTAGAGTAACTGTCATCTTAACGTTATCACCAGGCATTACCATTTCTACGCCTTCTGGTAACTGTACGTCACCAGTTACGTCAGTTGTACGGAAGTAGAACTGTGGACGGTAACCTTTGAAGAATGGAGTATGACGACCACCTTCATCTTTTGAAAGTAC
>NZ_JAATTW010000128.1:0-599 GCF_013414205.1 Pseudoalteromonas sp. MIP2626 | reverse complement strand
TCGGCGATGCAGGATTTGAACCTGCGACCCCTTGGACCCAAACCAAGTGCGCTACCAAACTGCGCTAATCGCCGATATATTTTTTATACTTAACTTTTGAATACTTAAACTTTGTATTTAAGACCATTTATAAGAAAATGGTCGGCGATGCAGGATTTGAACCTGCGACCCCTTGGACCCAAACCAAGTGCGCTACCAAACTGCGCTAATCGCCGATACTCTTTGTAAATTGGGGTGACTGATGGGGCTCGAACCCACGACAACCGGAATCACAATCCGGGGCTCTACCAACTGAGCTACAATCACCACGGTATTTACTTGTTTTCAAATGGTGCACCCAGAAGGATTCGAACCTTCGACCCACGCCTTAGAAGGGCGTTGCTCTATCCAGCTGAGCTATGGGCGCATCGAAAACTTCATAGTTTACCAATAAGCTAATTACGTAAGTACAATGGCTTTGTGAAAATGTACTATTGCATTAATACCCAAATAATATCCACTTAGCTTAATTACTTAAGAAAGTGGTCGGCGATGCAGGATTTGAACCTGCGACCCCTTGGACCCAAACCAAGTGCGCTACCAAACTGCGCTAATCGCCG
>NZ_JAATTW010000127.1:0-680 GCF_013414205.1 Pseudoalteromonas sp. MIP2626 | reverse complement strand
GCCTTACCGCTTTATCGTTTCGTTGAAATACTGGGCCGTGGCGGCCTTGAACTATCGCGCGGAACATTAGCTAATTGGTGTATTAAAGCGGGCCTGCTAATCAGCCCCTTAGTGGCAGCCATGCAACGTCACTTGCTTAGTGAGCACAGTTTATGTGCCGATGAAACCCGTACACAAGTGTTAGATGAAGGTGACAACCCTAGCAGCAATTCCTACATGTGGGTTTATCGCAGCAATGAGGTCAGCCGTGAGCCTGTCGTGATTTACGATTACCAAGCAGGTCGAAGTCGCGCTTGCGCAAAAGAATTTCTTGCCGGTTATCAAGGCTATTTACAGTGCGACGGTTACCGTGTTTATGACGGTATTGAAGGCATTACCCCTGTTGGTTGCTGGGCACACGCTAGACGCAAATATAACGATGCCTTAAAAGCAGAGTCGAAAAACAAAGGTCGAGCGCATAAAGCCATCAGCTTTATCAGCCAATTATATAAACTGGAAACCCACGCTAAAAACAAACAGTTATCTCCTCAAGCGCGGTATCAGTTACGACAAGAAAAAGCCTTACCCATATTAATGCACTTTAAAGCGTGGCTTGATGAAGCCGAAGGTAAAGTAACGGCGGGGAGTTATATTGGCAAAGCGATAAAATACACGCTTAATCAATGGCCGAAATTAATGCG
>NZ_JAATTW010000126.1:0-785 GCF_013414205.1 Pseudoalteromonas sp. MIP2626 | reverse complement strand
GTTGTACGGAAGTAGAACTGTGGACGGTAACCTTTGAAGAATGGAGTATGACGACCACCTTCATCTTTTGAAAGTACGTATACTTCTGATTCAAAAGTAGTGTGTGGCTTGATTGAACCAGGCTTAGCTAGTACTTGACCACGTTCAACGTCTTCACGCTTAGTACCACGTAAAAGTGCACCAATGTTCTCACCAGCACGACCTTCGTCAAGCAGTTTACGGAACATTTCAACACCAGTACAGATTGACTTAGTTGTATCACGGATACCAACAATTTCAATCTCGTCGTTGATGCGGATAATACCAGCTTCAACACGACCAGTTACAACAGTACCACGGCCTTGGATTGAGAAAACGTCTTCGATAGGCATGATGAATGCTTTATCGATGTCACGCTCTGGCTCTGGAATGTAAGAATCAAGTGCGTTTGCAAGCTCAACAATCTTATCTTCCCACTCTTTCTCGCCTTCAAGCGCTTTAAGTGCTGAACCTTGAATTAGTGGTAAGTCATCACCTGGGAAATCGTATTCTGAAAGAAGTTCACGAACTTCCATTTCTACTAGCTCAAGTAGCTCTTCGTCATCAACCATGTCACATTTGTTCATGAACACGATGATGTAAGGAACGCCAACTTGACGAGAAAGTAGGATGTGCTCACGCGTTTGTGGCATAGGGCCATCAGTCGCAGCAACTACTAAGATAGCGCCATCCATTTGAGCAGCACCAGTGATCATGTTTTTAACATAATCGGCGTGACCAGGACAATCTACGTGTGCGTAGTGACG
>NZ_JAATTW010000125.1:0-786 GCF_013414205.1 Pseudoalteromonas sp. MIP2626 | reverse complement strand
TTAAAAAGCGGGGTAATGATAGGCGAACACTGGGAGGCTAGTACGATAGGAAGCCCACAAGGTGGCGTAATTAGCCCGTTATTGGCGAATATCTACCTAGATGCTTTCGATCAAGAAATGAAAAAGCGTAATCACCGAATAGTGAGGTATGCAGATGATATCTTGATTTTGTGCAGCACAGAAAAAGCAGCGCAAGAAGCACTTAAGGCATCCACCCAAATACTAGAGCGAGACTTGAAATTAACCGTGAACCAAAAGAAAACCCATATTGCTCATAGCAGCAAAGGTGTGAAGTTTTTGGGAGTAGAGATAGGTAGCCAGTGGACACGGATACAAGCATCAAAACTCATCGTGTTTAAACAAAAAGTGAAGCAATTAACAAAACGTAACGGCGGCATAAATTTAGCAGAAGTAATAAAGCGGCTAAATCCAGTTGTGCGCGGTTTTGTAAATTATTTTAGTATAGCCAATTGTAAGCGAGAACTAAAAGCCTTGGCAGGTTGGATCAGACGAAGACTAAGGGCAATACAGCTGAGGTTGTGGAAGAAGCCATCAAGGCTACATCGACGACTAAAGCAGTTAGGGAAAAAGCCACCGTTTAAGTTCATAAAGATGAACTCGTGGCGTAACTCACTAAGCCCTTTATCTTGTGTATCGATGCCAAACCAATGGTTTGAGGAGCTTGGTTTATATCCAATAGAAAAAGTGAATACGGGGTGGCTTGCTTTATCAGCGTTTAGGAAATAAGTTGATAAAATGTGAAGGGTACAGGAGCCGTATACGAGG
>NZ_JAATTW010000124.1:0-803 GCF_013414205.1 Pseudoalteromonas sp. MIP2626 | reverse complement strand
AAGGGATCACCGCTGTTAAAATTTGCGGTGGAAAGTGAGCTTTAGTGCTTGCTGTCCACCTCAGGGCGTGTTGTTATGTGTAGTATAAGACCGAGTCAACATTTGCCAGATGCTGATTCCATATACGAAAACGATGACCAAACCTATGGCAAGCAGACGGTTCTCAGGGAATGTAAACCATGCTACTGCCACGAGAATAGTTCGCAAAACCGCGTGGACAATACCTAATGGATGTTGAACTATCCACGACCAGACTACCCAATGCAGGCCAAGGCCCACGCCCAAACTTAACGGGACGAACGTGGGAGCATAGAGAAAGAGAGGTATATGAACCGCCCAAAGCAGGTTCACCATCAGTACGCAAAGGCCCATTAGCTTCGCCAATGGGTTATCAGAGGATATGAGCGCCTCACCCCTAACCCGAGCTATTGCGAGCGCAAGAGGGAATATGGCTCCTGAGCCGAACAGCAGGATGAGAACCCCTGTGCGCTCGTCAAACTGCGTCGAGATTATCGCTATTGCAAGCCAGACGCATGCACCCGCGATCGGCATCGACGCCGAACCCTTCGCCGCAGCATTGAAGTCGCTTCTGTATTCTTCTAATGTCATTTCCCTGATTCCTGTTTCCAAGGTGGATTCACATAACGCCCCGGTAAGCGGCGCATAAATAGTAGGCTAAAATAGCGAGGAACGAGCGCAGCCTACTGTTTTGCGTCCGTTCTTGACCGGCTTATAGTTACTCCGTTCCATTAATTAATGTATTTACCTATCTCATTAATACATGGAATATGCTTCTGTTGATC
>NZ_JAATTW010000123.1:0-860 GCF_013414205.1 Pseudoalteromonas sp. MIP2626 | reverse complement strand
CATCAAGCTTAGCCTGCATAAGTGCAAGCTGATTTTGTAGTTCGGTGATGAGAATAGTGTCTGGCATTTTAATAGCATGACACATGGGAAAGATCGTTCAAGTAAAAAAAACGATCTGGTTAATTTACATCACTGATAACCCTGATAAAGTTGAGTGGCGGGTTTTATTATTTACCGGTAAGCCAGATAATAACCATTGTAACTGCCGTTGTTCAATCCCCATGGCTACGTGTGCTTGAGCATGATTTGGCCATTGAAATCGTCCTTGCTCTAAGCGACGATAATAAAGCCAAAAACCATTGGTATCCCAAAACAAAATTTTTAATTTATCGCGTTGTTTATTACAAAAAACGAACCACGCTTGGCTTAAAGGATCGAGAGATAGGGTATCGCTGACAATAATACTTAACCCATTGATTGATTTTCGCATGTCGGTGAATCCCGTGACCAAGTAAACTTGGTGGGTGCAAGGTGTCACAGTACGCTCAATAATTTGGCGAGTGCTTGGTGCGCTAATGTCGACTCGAAGTCTATTTGATAGCCGTTTGGTGTGGTGAGTTTAATGATTGAAGGGTGTGTAAAGGCTTGCTCATGAATAACAAACGGGATCACCTGTTGCTTTTTAACCCTTATCGTTTCGTCAGAAAGGCGTTTACGCCAAACATAGAAAGTCGATGCGTTAATGTTGTTATCACGACAAAATTGAATGATGGCTAAACCACTCGATTTTTGCTGCTCAAAAATGCCTTGCCAGTGTTTTATTTTTTGCTGTTTATTCATAATTACCTCAGGTTAATATGCTGAGTAAATTATGCATAGGTAGCATTAATATTGGTATGTGGGTTTAATTGCGCGCTTAC
>NZ_JAATTW010000122.1:0-872 GCF_013414205.1 Pseudoalteromonas sp. MIP2626 | reverse complement strand
ACCAGCCTAAAAAGGTAGCTTAGGCTTTCTTTTTGAAACTCCTTCAAAACGCGCAGCGTTTAGTGGGAGTTGTTCATAATGTTTTTAACTATACGCACGTAGCTCTCACCCATAATAGAGTGCCAAAATTCACCTCTGCCCATAATGCGAGAAAAAGCTAACAACGTAACCAAGCCAGATAAGCAAATGCCATAACTTGGTGTTTGAGTATAGGCTTGGATGGAGCTAAAAATAGTCCCTCTTTTTCTTATTAGGTAAACAAATGTACAAGCAAGTATTGAATAAACGATAGTTTGCCAGGCGCCATCAAAAACATACATATCAAGGTATGTATCAAATTCTCTTACAAACATCATTGCTGTTAGAGCTGCAAGTAATACCGAAGCTACCTTAAGTTTCGAGCTAATACGCGAGGCATAAAAAAACAAAATAGCACTTAAAAAAGTTAAAATATCTTGCATGTGCTCAGTGAGTGTTTCTTCACTATAAAGTGCATTTTGCTGTAATTCAAAGCCTTCAAGCTGAATTAATGAGGCAACACCAGCTAAGCATAATAAGTAAATAAAAGATCGTAGTAAAAACATGAAAAAATCCACATAGGAGACCATGCGCGAGATTTTAATTACAAAAAGGACAGAAAGCCAAAATATTATGGAAACTTTTTATATATTTATTGGTCTAAAACTTTTGCTGTTAAATTAATGGGTTAAATGTGTGATTGGTGTTTTCATGTTGTTTTTCTTGTAATGGTTTGGTTGGTTTATTGTGTGTTGCAAGTGTAAATATATTAAGCTCGACATCCTCCCCCACCTCGCTTCGCGCCCGACAAGTCGGGAAAGGAGGGGGATTCCTGTTTCATAGCGTATCGCTTT
>NZ_JAATTW010000121.1:0-905 GCF_013414205.1 Pseudoalteromonas sp. MIP2626 | reverse complement strand
ATAGCGTTTTGGACCCACCTGACCCCATGCCGAACTCAGTAGTGAAACGAAACAGCGCCGATGATAGTGTAGCATTTGCTATGTGAAAGTAGGACATTGCCAGGCTCCAAATTGTAGAAAGCCCGACTAGAAATATTCGGGCTTTTTTACGTCTGCAGAAAAGTGAAATGTGGGTGAATAATGTACACAAGTCTCCCGCGTAGGTCGGGCGAGCGTAGCGACACCCGACACTCAAATCATAAAAACATCATCACTAGCCAATGAGTTTAGTGCATTTGCACTGTGACTCTCCACTGCTGTGGGCACCACGACATTGCCAGGCTCCAAATTGTAGAAAGCCCGAATTTAACGATTCGGGCTTTTTTACGTCTGCAGAAAAGTGAAATGTGGGTGAATAATGTACACAATTCTCCCGCGTAGGTTGGGCGAGCGTAGCGACACCCGACGATAAAGAGCATCAAAAATAGCTAGATTGTTGCTTTTCTACTGCGTAGTGCATCGATAGCAAATGCTATTTATTAAGTGAGTATATTTATCCATGCTCATACTTGCTCAACTGGATTAAGCTATGGAAAATATGGAGGTAAGAGTATCATTGGCAGGTTTTACATATCTATCAATATATTTCCATATGGGTGACTAGCAATGGCCACTGGGTGCTGTCCGGATGGCATAGCATCTGTGGTAATTAGCAAGTGTTGCCGTATTATATCCTTAGTGAGGTGGGAGCTATAACTGCCTCAGTTTTACCTACGACAAGCAATTTATCGGGTTTAGTGGCCTGCACTAATTATAAATTAGAATATTTAATGGGTTGCTGGAATTAACTGTTACCAGCAATGCAAAAATGATCCACTTCAACAATTGAAATCTGATCCAGTTAACTTAACACTGGTGCTTTTCGG
>NZ_JAATTW010000120.1:0-992 GCF_013414205.1 Pseudoalteromonas sp. MIP2626 | reverse complement strand
TAACCTGAATCTCGTTTAAGAAAATTGAACTAAATGCCTGTTCCGAGATCCGATCTTTCGACCAAGAACGATTGGATAAACAAGGAACAGGCATGATTAAATTAGTTGAATTGTTTTGCGATGTCGACGATTTTTGCAAAGTATTTATACCTCAATGGGAAAAACAATTACTCGAAGACGGTACCCAAAAACGTCAACGAGCAGGACGTATGACGACCAGTGAAATCATGACAATTGTCATTAGTTTTCATATGTCACATCACCGTGATTTTAAAAATTACTATCTTGGCTATGTTTCACTTATGTATAAAAGTGAATTTCCTAACTTACTCAGTTACACACGATTTTTAGCCGTTATGCCGAGGATACTTGTACCGATGTGTGCTTATTTTACTTCACTTAAAGGTAAACCCACAGGCGTTGAATTCATTGATTCTACATGTATTAAGGTGTGTCATAATATTCGTATTCCCAGACACAAAACCTTTGATGGAATAGCCCAGCGAGGCAAAGGAACGATGGGTTGGTTTTATGGCTTCAAGTTGCATTTAATAGTTAATCACCACGGTGAAATTGTCGCTGCCAAAGTGACAACAGGTAATGTGCATGATACGCAACCAGTGCGTGAATTAGCGAGCTGCCTTACAGACAAATTGTATGGTGACAAAGGGTATTTAAGTAAAGCCTTAGAAGCGGATTTACTCGATAAAGGTGTGAAGCTCATTACGACTGTTCGCAAAAATATGAAAGCAAAAGCGATGTCATTATGGGATAGAGCGATGCTTTCAAAGCGGTTTATAATCGAGACAATTAATGATCAACTCAAGAACATATCCTTCATTGAACATTCGAGACATCGGAGTATGAACGGTTTTATGTTGAATTTAGTAGCTGGGTTGGTGGCTTATTGCTTGAAAGAAAATAAGCCACACCTTAATTTAACTGACGTAGAGCTCAACGCACTAGTTATCGCTTAAGCAGATCTCAGGTTA
>NZ_JAATTW010000011.1:0-76284 GCF_013414205.1 Pseudoalteromonas sp. MIP2626 | reverse complement strand
TTGGCGGAGTGGACGGGACTCGAACCCGCGACCCCCGGCGTGACAGGCCGGTATTCTAACCAACTGAACTACCACTCCAGTTTTGCTTACAAGCTTTCGAAAATTGGCGGAGTGGACGGGACTCGAACCCGCGACCCCCGGCGTGACAGGCCGGTATTCTAACCAACTGAACTACCACTCCACATTTTCGTTGCTGTTTGAGTCTCCCCTGACAGCGGCGTGAATAATACGAACCAGCCCCTATTTCGTCAAGGGCTTTTTCGCTTTTATTTAGGTTTTTTAGTCATCTGTCATCGAAAGGTTTAAAATTTCACCGCTTTTGTCATTTTTTGAGCCATTTTTAGTACTTTGCTTTTTTTCAGAATTACCAACATCGTCATTTGTTGTTGTCTTTTTATTTATAAAAGGCAGTTTCACTTTAAATTTAAGCGGTTTTTTCTGTACAAAAATACGAATTGCCAGCCAACCCATTAATAAAACGCACAGATTTCCAACAATAATTAAGCTGATCAAAACCCAATTCGCCATTTGTTCTGCTACGGGTTCACTCTCAACCATTAAATCTGGGGTAATTAAGGTTGCAGGATCGACTACCGGCATCGCTTCTATTGGACGTGCAATTTCAAATTTGTACGTTGGCAGCGTTGCCATAAACTCACGACCCTTTATGTTTGTGCCAAAAATAGACAGTTCGACACTATATCGCCCCCAACCATAATTTTTAATTGCTAACTGTCTCGTATGTTGCGCACTCGACTCTATGCTAAACATTTGTTCTTCGTTATTAGGGTAGTAAATTTTACCCTGCATAATTACGGTTTCTGGCTTAACTATTGTGTCATCTAAATTAATAGTCAGCAGGTGGTTATCTATATCTTGCTCTGCTAGCGTCATGTCGTAACTTACTGGTGCAGAATGTACCACAATGCTGCTTTGCACTATTCGACGTTGTAATAAGGGGGTTGCTATGTAGAGTTCGGGGATCCATTCTCCTTCGGGAAAGTCTAATTTAAACTCGCCCGTAAAAACGCCATCGTTTGGGCGTTCGTCAAACCCTCGGCCATCATCTTTAAATTCAGCGACTTCTTGAGTACTGGCTCCAAAATTAGCAGCCTCTGCACTATTAGTACTTACAAAATCAACATTTAAGGTAACGACATCTCTAAATAGATTGGCATTTATGGGAGCACCGTCATTTAAAATTTTTCCGGTGATTTTTATTGTCTCGCCTCGAAACAGCATTTCCGGTAACGGCTCTGCCTCAAGTGATACCTGGCCTAATACGACAATGCGGCTGTCGGGTAAGATATTACCTATAACTTGCCAAGGGCCAGCCATGGGGTTGCGTATGGTAACCAAATCATAACTAAGCTCGTCATGCCAACTTAAGTCAGGGTTTTTAACTGATTCGGTAGCAAAATATTTACTGCCATCGGGCCTTACTAAAATAACAGCCGGTGAGCCTGGTTTTCTAAAAAAAAGTAAGGTTATTTCAGCTACTTTACTATCAATACGAAAACGATTATCTAATAAAGGGATTTCATTTTGCCTCCCATCACGCTTTAGTACTTCAACTTGTTTAACGCCATATGCGCTGGTTGCAAAAAAACTAGCAGATACTAATGCGGTTACCAAATAAAAGGTTTTCATAATATGGCCTTAATCAGCGCGCCATATACAGTGGCCGCCTTCATTATTAACAATATCTAATCGTGCTTCGTGTGCAGCTTGTTCAGCCTCACTGGCACTTAACACTACTAGAGGCGCTCGTTGTGCGCTTAAACGTCGTATTCCGCCTTTTTGCTGATTAGTATCGTCATTTTTGTTTTGATTCAAATTTAGCTTAACTTGCCCGCCTGTCATTGCTAGGTAAACGTCGGCTAATATTTCAGAATCCAGTAATGCACCGTGCAAGGTTCGCTTAGCGTTATCTACGTCGTAACGACGGCATAGCGCATCTAGGTTGTTCTTTTGTCCTGGATGCAAGTCACGCGCCATTTTAAGCGTGTCGAGTACTTGACAGAAGGTGGCCGTTTTAGGATAGCCCTGGTTAAGCAAAGAGAATTCGTTATCCATATGGCCAATATCGAACGGCGCATTATGAATAACCAGTTCTGCCCCCTTAATATAATCAAAAAACTCTTGAGCAATTTGATGAAACAGTGGCTTATCACGTAAAAACTCATTAGTGATACCGTGAACGTCTATTGCTTCTTCTTCACTGTTGCGCTGTGGGTTAATATACACATGAAAGTTATTGCCGGTTAAGCGGCGATTTACTAATTCAACACACCCTATTTCGATAATACGATGCCCTTGTTTAGGGTCGATGCCGGTGGTTTCTGTATCTAAAACTATTTGTCTGCGTGCCATATCGAATTAATCCTGACTCTGGTATCTTTCTATAATCACTTTATTGTACATAATATCAAGGTAAAACAGTGGAAAAAACCGTAGAGATTTATACTGATGGTTCGTGTTTAGGTAATCCAGGCCCCGGTGGTTATGGTATATTCATGATTTATAACGGACATGAAAAAAAATTAAGCCAAGGTTATAAACTTACAACTAATAATCGCATGGAAATGCTTGGTGCTATTGTGGCTCTAGAAGTGTTAACTCGCCCATGTGTTATTAATATCACTACCGATAGCCAATATGTAAAACAAGGAATTGAGTCTTGGATCACGAATTGGAAAAAGCGCGGCTGGTTAACTTCAGCTAAAAAACCGGTAAAAAATGTCGATTTATGGAAACGCCTCGATTTAGCGTGCGCTAAGCATACCGTAACCTGGAAATGGGTTAAAGGGCATAGCGGCCATAAATACAACGAAATTGTAGATGACTTAGCTCGCGATGCCGCTAGCAGTAAAGATTTACTCGATGATGTAGGTTATCAACCTTAAAGCTGATTAGCACATACCAAATTACTTTTTATTTTGCTCACAATGCTTTAAGTGTTGCTTTGAGGTTTGCCTAAGGCCCCCTTCTACTGTTGTAAAGCGCGGGCGAGCATGCCACTTAGGTTTAATGGGTGTGAGCGGTGCAACACGTTTACGTGCCACCAGCATGTAAACACTGCCCATAGGTTTTAAGTATTGTTTTGTAAAGCTGCGCCAAAATGCAAAACGCGACAATCGATTACCTCGCGCCAGTGATGAGTAAATAAAGCGCTCATCACTCACTATTTCAAACCCCAATAAATTAAGCCAATCTTTAACCCGTGCTGGGGTAAAAAAGCGCCCAGTCCATGGCAGTTTCTGGCCACTAAACGGCAGTAATTGCGCAAGCCCACATAAACTAAAAGGATTAAACCCCGTTATCACAATATACCCACCAGGAATTAAGCTGCGATGTGCTTCGCGTAAAATATGGTGAGGATCTGAGTGATACTCTAAGCAATGGCTTAAAATACATGCATCAATAGTGTGCTCATAAAATGGTAATTCATCTATATCGGCAATAACGCCGGTGTAAGCGCCCGCTTGCGCTACGCACACTTGATGTTTTATTAAACATTTACTGGTGTTTAGCTCGCCACTCAAACTACCTAACTTAAGCATATGATAGCCAAACATACGGGGAAGCCACGGGGCTAATTTACGTTCAATCTCACAGCGTAAATAATCCCCATGAGGAAACTGCTGCCATGACAACGGTTTAGGTCCTTCTTGAAAACTAAGGGCTGGTTTCATTTTATGAGCTCGTTATACTAGGTGTTAACTGTCACTTTATAGAGCAACGTTACATGGTGCAAGTCAAAGCAATTAAAGCCTTTTCAGATAATTATATTTGGTGCTTAACTACAAGTAGTAATACGCAAGCTTGGGTAGTCGACCCGGGCCAAGCAGAGCCAGTACTTGATTATTTGGCGCAGCATAATTTAACCTTGGCGGGTATTTTAATTACCCATCATCATTACGACCATACCGATGGCGTAGCAAAGCTGGTTAGCGAAAACCCAAATATTGCTGTATACGGCCCAACTAACAGCCCGTTTAAGGGGATTACTCAGCAACTTACTGATGGCCAAAGTATTACAGTGCTTAATACTACTTTTAATATTATAGCGACACCCGGGCATACTCTAGATCATATTTGTTATTTTAATGAACAACTTGCCTTTACTGGTGATACTTTATTTAGTGGTGGTTGTGGGCGTTTATTTGAAGGCTCTGCAGAGCAAATGTGGCACTCGTTTAATAAACTGCGCGAATTACCTGCTGATTGCAAAGTTTACTGTACTCACGAATACACTCAAGCTAACCTCGCTTTTGCAACAGCCATTGAACCGCGTAACCCAGAGCTACTTGCCTATAGTAAAAGAGTAGATGAACTGCGCAGCAAAAATGAAATTACTTTACCAAGCACTATCGGCCAAGAGCTAAAAATAAACCCCTTTATGCGCAGCGATTTACCTAACATTACTGAACTATTACCAAAAGAATTTTGCTCGGTTACAAAAAACAATGAACCTTGGGAAAACTTTGCGGGTCTGAGAAAGTTCAAAGACCATTTTTAATCCGCTAACCAATAGTCTTACATGCCTATTGGTTAATAATCAAAATGTTAAAATTAGTATTTGATTATTGCTAAGTGTTTTAAAAGGTCACAAGTGGCAATGTTAGCTCATAACGGGTAGTATTCGCCGAGTTTTTTACCCCATGTATTGGTATTTATGAATAAATCTCCCCTATTACTGGTTTTAGTATTAGCACTAAGCGGCTGTCAAACGTTAACAAACGAAAACACTGACTCGCAAGCCGCAACTCAAGCAAATAAGCAGCTTGGAGGCGCAAGTCCACACGATATTAGCAATGCATTAATGAGCAGCGCCAAGTATCAACACGTTAAAGATACTGACACTGAAGCACCTATTTTTGATGATGTATGGGAGCGTATTCGTTACCAGCTTTCAATAGAGGTGCCGCAAAATCGCCCCGTAGTTACCGAGCGTAACTATTATGCAAAGCACCAATCTTATTTAAATCGTATTTCGAAGCGTGCCGAACCTTATTTGCATTTTATTGTTGAAGAAATAGAAAAACGTGAAATGCCTATCGAAATTGCACTGCTGCCTATTGTAGAGAGTGCTTTTGATCCGTTTGGTTACTCGCATCGCACAGCGTCGGGTATTTGGCAATTTATGCCACAAACCGGTGAGCGTTTCGATTTAAAGCAAAACTGGTGGTATGACGGGCGTCGCGACATAGTACAATCAACTCGCGCTGCGCTTGATTACTTGTCGTATTTACACAAAACCCTTGAGGGCGATTGGCTCAATGCCATTGCAGCTTATAACTCGGGTGAAGGTCGTTTGTTGCGCGCGATTAAAAAGAATCGCAAGAAACACTTGCCGACCGATTTTTGGTCACTTGATTTACCTAGCGAAACCACCGCCTATGTACCAAAATTATTAGCACTAGCCGACTTATTAAAGCGCTCAGATGACTTTAACGTGACGTGGAATCCTATTATAAATGCACAAGTTGTTGAAGTAGTTGAAATTGGTTCGCAAATTGACTTAGCACTCGCTGCAGAAATGGCCGATATAACACTCACTGAGTTGTATAGGTTAAACCCTGGTTTTAATCGTTGGGCAACCGATCCTAATGGTCCGCATTCTTTACTATTACCGGTTGATAAAGCTGAGCAGTTTAGTCAAAAATTAGCTAATACTGATATTAAAAACCGCTTACGCTGGCAGCAATATACGGTTGAGCGTGGCGACAGTTTATCGGTTATTGCCAAAAAGTTTACCACCAGCACCAGTGCAATCCGATCATTAAATAAGTTAAGCTCAAATACAATTAGAGTCGGTCAGCAACTATTAGTGCCACTAACTGATGGCGCAATTAATAGCGAACATTTACCAGAGCAAATGCGCTCTGCGGCTAATAATACCAGCCGTACTAAGCTTTCGCATACGGTTAAAAGTGGTGATACGCTGTGGGATATTAGTCGTGAATACGATGTCACTATGGATGAGCTTGCAAAGTGGAATAAGCTGAAGAAAAGCGCCACATTGCGTTTAAATCAAAAGCTAACGGTATATAAATCTGCTAATAAAGCAAAGACAGCAGCAAACACTACGCATCGTACAATTACGTATAAAGTGCGCCGTGGTGATTCGTTAGCGCGTATTGCGTCTAAGTTTAACTTAACTGTAAACGACATTATAAAGTGGAATAGTTTAGCCGGGCAAAAGTATTTACAGCCGGGGCAAAAGCTTAAATTAAAAGTAGATGTTAGAAGCAGTTAAACTGCAACAGGTAAAACTAAGGCGCTTATAGCGCCTTAGTTATTTTAGGCTTGTGCTAATATTGCTTTAAGGGTGCTTTGTTTTGCAATAATATCTTTATAAAGCGCAAACTGATTTTGCGCCCGCTCTAAATTATGATTGGCATGTTTGATTGAAAAATAATTATCGCCATCAATATAATCTGTTAAAAATCGCAGGCCTATCATAAAGGTCATCACTTTAGCGCCTAGCCAAAAGCTTTGTTTTTCTTGCTCGGTGATCAGGTTTTTTAATGGCTCTACGTAACCTTTAACTATGGCTGCAAATATTTCTTCGCGCACACCTACATTACTTAAATCGGTGGAGTCTTCTTGCTCTGGTGAGCAAAAAGTACGTACCATATCGCCAAAGTCGTAAAGCCAATGCCCAGGCATACAGGTGTCTAAATCGATTACCGCTTTAGCTTTATGTGATTGCTCACAAAACAGCATGTTATTTATTTTTGTATCGTTATGACAAGGCCTTACCGGTATAGATCCTGCAAATGCTTGCAGTTCATCAATAAGTGTAAATTGCGATAAACAAAAATCAACCTCAGCTTGGCAACTAGCTAAGCGCTGCTGCGGATCAAGACTAATTGCAGTTTTAAACGCCTGCGCGCGCATGGCTAAGTTATGAAAATTTGGGATCACATGATGCAATTGTTCTGCATCAAAATCCTCTAGCGCCACAGCAAATTGACCAAAGGCATTCGCCGCAGTTTGCGCTTGGGTAGCATTGGTTACTACATCGTCGCTGTAACTGCCACCAATAAACTCTAGCGCTCGCCATACACCCTGATCACAGTTAACTAAATAGTCATTATTAATAGTCGCTACGTGGCGAATAATATCTAAATTGTACTCACCCAATTGCTGCTTGTTAGTTAAGTGTTGCTCTATTAAACGGGCATTTTTTACGAGTAAATCTGGCTCAGGAAATACTCCAGTATTCAGCTTTTGTACTACTAGCGACTTTTTAACAGTGCTAAGCAACCATGTACTATTGATCAGCCCACTACCGATAGGTTTGATACTGATATGCTGATCGCCTACGCCAAAACTCTCAGACAAATGAACCGCGATGGAATTTAGCTGCATAGCTATTTTGCTACCTAAAAATAAAATAACTCAGATAGTAAAGGTGAGCTCAGGGTAACACTCACCTTTACTCACAATTAAAGCTTACTAAGCCAATTTTTTAACCACGGCTCGGTAACCGGCCAAGGCTCAAAGTCTTCGCAGGCATCAACTTCTAAACGGTTACCAACAGGCTTAGCTTGTAAGTCACGTAATAATTCATCAAAGCTGCGCCCTGCACCACAAAAGGTGTCGCCGTAGCTTCTGTCGCCCATGGCAATAATTCCAAATGGCTTGTCGGTTAACATAGGAAAAGTACTATTTAACTGATTATAAAAATCAGCTAAGTTATCAGGTACATCGCCTTGACCGGTTGTTGAGGTAATAATTAAAATATGTGACGCACTTTGAATGTCGCCCAACACTGGCTCATTAAATACCGTAACGCCATGCCCCGCTTGCTCTATTGTTGTGGCTACTTCGTCACTTAAACGCTCTGCACCGCCATATACGCTGCCTACAAAAATACTAATATGTGCCATTAATTAATAATCCTTTTCTTCATCTGGCCAACCTAGTTGTTTGCAAATGCTGAGCATTGCATCACCTAGTGGCGCTTTAATTGTTATTGATTCATTACTATAAGGGTGCACAAAGCTAAGCTCAGTTGCAAATAACATTAATCTGCGCAGCTCAAAATGCTCCCTAAAAAATTGATTATGCTGATTATCACCATGGTTTACATCGCCAATGATAGGCAGTGATAAATGCTTTAAATGCCGACGAATTTGATGTTTACGCCCCGTTTTAGGAAAACACTCTACAAGGGAATAACGCACTGTCGGGTACTTGCCAATGGGAATCGGTAAGGCTGCTTGGTGCAAGCAATTAAACTGAGTTTGCGCATCTTGTGGCGCTTTGTCTTGATCGGCAAACTTATCTGCTATTTTGTCCAGCTCTTCTTTTAGTGGTTTATCTAAAAATACCGACTCGGGTGCAAAACCACGTACTAAGGCCAAATAGCGTTTACTAATAGTGCCTTCAATAAATAACTGATTCATATCGCGGGCAGCTTCTGAACTTAACGCAAACAGTAACACCCCCGAGGTGGGTCTATCGAGCCTATGTACCGGAAAAACATGCTGCTCAAGTTGATCGCGCAGCATTTGCATAGCAAACTGGGTTTCGTGCTTATCTAAAAATGAGCGATGCACTAATAAGCCTGAAGGTTTATCTATGGCTACGTAGTTTTCATCCTGATACAAGATAGTCAGTTCGCCATACTCAATTGGTGCTGGGCGCTCACTCATTTGGCTCTCCTAAAAAAGCATCAAGGGCTGTTAACAGAGTAATAATTTCACCGCTGCCTTTTTTACTCGCAAGCGTCATTTGTGCCATAGGAGCAATTGCAAAGTTGCGCGGCAATGGCTGCTCGTCAATAATTAGCTGCTCAAATTTTTTAATAAATACAAACTGTAACCACTGCTCAAACGCCATGGTGTCGTGGCAAAAAGGCACGTTTGACTGTAATGCTTCTGCTGCTATTGGCTCATTTTGCCAAAGCTGATGCTTTTTTAAAAGTGCGCTTAACTGCACTAAATAAGCTTGAGTTTGCTGGTACATAACCGCCCTCTTAAAACTAGATGAAGTAATAATACCATTTGTATTTATTAAGAGGGAAATTATAGTAACTGAAAGTACACGCTTAATATTAATCCCGCTTGCTCGGTTATTTAGCAAAATCAAAACTCAAATTCTATAAGCGCGGTTCCCTCAACCTTTGCTATGGCGTATAATTGACGCAATTTTGTAGTAAAAACAATTGAGAAAACGATGAGTAAGCAAATAGCGACATTAGGGCAGCTTTTAGATAATGCAGGTACTCAGTGGCGCGCGTTTGATATTGGTAGGCACATAACTAAGCTTGATAAAAAACAATTTTTAGCCATAGAGCAAGCACAAGTCCCTTACCCATATCCGCTTGCTGGTCATGCGTGGTTAGCTATTCAGTTTTGGGATAGTAAAGCGAGTAAAGAACCTTATGTATGGTTTTTAAAATTTCCAGTAGATGAGCAAAGCAAATTGGTGAGTGCGAGTCGCGATCACTTTGCCGACATGGTAATTGAAGCTCTCGGCACACAGCTTACCGGTGAGCAAGCCGACGGAAAACTTGATAACAACCCTTATGTTTTTACACCAAATGCCAACAAATTAGCAGCCTTTAATGCGCAACTTAAAGTATTATTAAAGCAACCTGCATCACAGTATTACGAGCATACGCAGTTGTATTTTAGTGGCAAACTGGGTTTTGAAAACTGGCAAAGTGTGGCATTACAAGGCATTGCCGATTTTGCACTGCGCCTAGATAATGAGACTAACTTAACTAATTTACAAAAAGCCTGGCCTCATTTGCCCGCTGAGGTATTACAGCCCCTTAGCGCCATGCTTGAGCATGTAGAAATACCGCCCTCATTTAGCCAATTACTAGTAGAGTACGGCCAAGCAGCTATAAAAAATAACGACCCGTTTGCTGTTACAGTAGCGCTACGCTCGCTTTCTAAAGCGCAAGCGCAAGGCTTAACCGCTCAATTAGTCGATAGTGTATTAACTTCATCGGTTAATCAAGATGCTGATGTACTGCTCACTATTGCTGGGCGTTGTTTTAAACAACTAGAAGACCCTGAACGCTTGCATGTATTTATGGACAACTGTGCACACCATCAACAAATTACTGAACTATTTGTGAGTGTTTTTGCTGATTTAGTTGCAATACCCACCATTCGCCCGCATTTATTAGGCTTATTACGTAAAGAAAATCGTAGCGAAACCCTCGCGCGTGCAATTGGAAGGTTATTCTCTTAAATGGCAAGTTTATGGACGTTCATACTTATTGGTAGTGTAATTTACTTATTTTGGCTAAACCGAAAGGTAGCCGAGGCGGCGAACGTTCATGCTAAACGCCAAAGCGAACAACTGCAGGTGCAATTAATGAGCGTTGCCTGTAGTAAACGCCGCTTTGGCTTTTTAAAAAGTGGTAAACCTGGAGTGAAAAGCGAATTTATTTTTGAGTTTTCAAGTGATGGCGAAAATGCCTATCAGGGAATACTGATCATGGAAAATGAGTATTTAAAAAGTGTGGTTATTCCACCGCATAAAATATAACCTTTATACTGCGCTAAAAGTTTAATTTAAGGTTAAGATTAAAAATGAATAAAACACAAAAAACTAAGGCGTAACTAAAGTTACGCCCCAATTGACAAACATCCTGTTAGGTATCCTTTACCTGTGTAATCCGTATTATCATCCTCTGAACGAGCAAACAACCTTGTTCACCCTCACATTGCATCCTGCAATATCCTCTTGCCACCTTGGCTGTCCTGCGTAAACTAACGCTCCGGCTACTTCCTGTAGCACCATCCTTGATTATCCTTTAGTAGCTCCAGCCACTTAAGCGCATCATGCACTTTCCTGCTCATCCTTGCATCCGTGTTAACTTGTCCATTTTGCTTCTTGCTAGCGTCTGCTATCTTGCCTACTTCCGTATCCTTGGCAATCACTCAATCATTGAGCTGTGTCGTCTTGACAAAGTAAAGTTTAAAGCAAATGGCTAGTAGATATAGTACCTAGCTGTTAATTATTAAATGGCATTTATATTAAAAAACAAAAACCATAAAAATAACCTTTAATATCAATAAAATAGGTAAGTGTTAATTATTTCCATGCAATTTAAACTGACAACTCGCACAGTGATGTGAGATATATCTCACGGTCATATGTCCGTTTTGGGATATTAACCACCAAGGCGGGCTACCTTTAGGGTCTGTTGACCTTTGCGGATTGAAATTTGTTCAAACTAGGGGCGATTTAATCACGGCGCGAGGTTTGTAACCTAGTGGGCTAAGTAAAAACCGAGCAACAAAGAGTCAATCACCCCTAGGCAGAACCCTTCGGGCAGCGCATGTTTGGCATTGATGCTACGTTATCGCCTATTTATGGGGAATAACCACACCACATAGGCTCTGCCTTGCCTAAATACCAAACACACTGCTGCAAATTCAACCTTGAAAGATCAACAGACCCTAACCTAAATTAAATTTAGTTTTTTGACTTAAATAATAATTCGCCCGCAACCTTATTAAAAGTAAGCTGCTTAAAGCTTTCAAACCCTTCAGTTTTAAAAAATTGAGTATGCTCTTTGCGCGTTACAAACACCGCCATGCCTGCAGACTCAGCATTAGATTTAACTAGGTCATTTAGGCCTCTTAATAAATAACGCCCAAATCCTTGGCCATGAAAATGCGGATCGACCGCAATAAAAGCTAAAAAATAGTAGTTGCCCTGCTGCTCTAGTGCATCTCTAATTGTTTGCTCTTTATCTATTAATTGATTGGTTTGTAAGTAACCAGCACTTAACATTAGCTTTAAGCGCCAATGCCAATAACGCTGCGCCTGTAATTGGCTGTTTGATTCGAACACGCAGGCAACGGCTTTGAGCTTATCGTTACGATACAAACCAATAAGTGGCTGCTTTTCTTGCCAAAAGCTGCTTAGCTCTTCGCGAATTAATGACCGTAGCTTTTTTTCGTAGGCCGATTTACTCTCTTGCTCATAATTGAGCATAGTTTGTAAAATAGGATCGTCGTGGTACGCCTGATAAATTAAACTCGCGGCAATACTTATATCTTCTGCGGCTAAATACTGTACGCTAAATGTATCGGCTTGGGTGGTCACAGTCATTTATTATTCCTTTTTTGTATTAGAACAACATATCATTATTTTCGCCTTGTGATTAAGCCATTAGCTGGCGCTCTAATCACTCACTAATTTAATGCGATTGGATTTACTCATAGCTACAACTTACACATAATAAATTTATATTTATTCTCTAAATAAGCGCTTTATTAACTCACATTCTAAACTATAGCTGTAAAGTTATTAATGGTAAATTCAGCGTGAGTTTAGCTGGCTTCAACTATAGTTTATTTATAATCTTATTTTGACACGCTAGGAGCACAACATGGATACAACAAAGCACGATATAAATACGCTGTTTGCACAACTTGGCTTACCTAGTTCTGAAGCTCAGATTGATGCCTTTATTGCTTCTCATGCGATTGCAGATACAACGTTAATACAAGATGCACCTTTTTGGGATGAATCTCAACAGCATTTTTTAGCTGAATCACTGGCAGAGGACAGTGATTGGAGTGAAGTTATTGACGAGCTTGATGTACGCCTTCGCCAAGGCAATTAATTTAAAGTAATTGATTTAATTTGGGACATTTAATGTGCCCCTCTCTATTTATTGTTACTATAGCCCCCACGCAGCAGCTTCATGCTGCGTACCTATTTATACAAAGAGTTATAAACCTAATGAATGCTGCTGTATTTGATGCAATTAAAGTCCTTCTTGACGAAGGCAAAGTACCTACTGTCGCGCTTACTAAAAGTCGTTTAATAAAGCCTGTGCCTATGCCTGTTATTATTGCAGCGGTGAGTCAGTATAAAAACAATCCAGATTCAATTTATAACTTAATGAAAAGCCAAGTACAACCGAGTGGTAGCGATTCTAAAACTTCGCAGTTAGATAGAATTGAAGAAAAGCTCGACCGGTTACTTACCCTGCTAGAAAAATAATAATTCGAGACTATAAATGTTCGTTGTTGATTTAACCTTTGATTGCTACCAAGACACCACTTTAGAGAAAGCCGAACAAGCTATTAATCGCTTGGTTAATGCGCTGCGTTTTAATGGCCAAATAATAGGCGAAGAATTTCCTACTGTTTTAAAAGATGGTTACTTTATTACCCGTGTTATGTGCCCAAACGAAGATGCCATGCACCCGCTTAACAATAGTCCGTTTGTAAAACACAGCATTGAGCAATTGCACAGCGCTGGTTTACTTGCGCCAAAAGTAAAAATTATTGGTCAAGATATTCATTCTAATGGGTCTGATTGCTGCGCCGAGCCTTCTAGCTATATTTTATACACCACGTATGTGCATACTTGTAGCCCACTTTATTGTGGTGACGACTTTTTACCGGTACCGCTATTTCGGATCCCAGCGATTGCCAATGGTGATTATAAAACCTTAATTAAATGGCAAGAAGACTGGCAAGCCTGCGATCAAATTCAAATTAATGGCGCAACACGTTGTGAGTTTCCTGCTCTTGAAGAAATTTCGAGTATTAAAAGCGACTTATACCGCCGTGGTAAAGACATTACTAAACGAATTAGCTTTTTAACTAAAAAACCTGTGTATTACTATATATACCGCGTAGGTGGCACCGATAAAACATCTGAACTAGAGCGTAAATGCCCAAGCTGTAATGGCGATTGGAAGTTACCTGAATCCTGGTTTGGGTTATTCGACTTTAGATGTGAGCCCTGCGCCTTAGTGTCTAACATATCGTGGGATTTTCAATAAGTTAAAATTATTATTTAGGTACTTGCTCGGTATTAAAATTAATTCCGAGCTAATACTTTACACTAAATCGTTTTAAGGTAATTAACGCCTGTTTTAATTAAACCTCAAGCGCTTGCAAAAATTCTTCTATATTGGCAGCAAGCACATGATGCGTTTTTTTGCCTACGTACTCTAAGCACACTTCACCGCTGTGCAGTAACACACTTACTAACAAATCATCTTGTGCTGTTAACCCTATAAATACTGTTTCAGGTTGTTTAAGTTTACGCTTCATTAAAACGTGACCTGTTATATTTTGTTGCAATAAATCAAAGTCATCGCTATTCCACGCCTGCAGCAATTCAACTTGATGACCATCAATACTCGCTTGAATGTTACCACCATACATATGCCCATAAAGCGCATTTAAGCCACTTGGAAATGTAACATCTAATGCCTTAGCTAAATCATTAAGCGAGCCTGGGGGTTGCTGCAGCACAGCTTGCCACTGAATATTACCTTGCTGATCAACATTACCTATTTCACATGGGCTTGGCCACTGTTCATCGTGCGCCATAAGTGGATGTTTTTGCGTGTTTTTTATGGTTTTATCATTAAACCTTTGGTGTAGCTGGGCTAACTGCAATACAACAGACATACTATGAAACTCATTTAAATTAGATATAATGCCGCTATTGTAACTATTTAAGGGCAAACATGACAGATTACAGCAATTCTCCCGACCTTAAAGGCAGTGTGTTAGGCCAGTCAACTGAATACATAGATCAATATACTCCAAGCTTGCTTTTTCCTATTGCGCGTAAGCTAAATAGAGATGCTTTAAATATTGACGAAGCCGCTTTGCCATTTAAAGGCCAAGACATTTGGACTGGCTACGAGCTGTCGTGGTTAAACGCCAAAGGCAAGCCGCAAGTCGCTATTGCTGTATTTACTTTTGCCTGCCAGAGCAGTCATCTTGTTGAATCTAAATCGTTTAAACTGTATTTAAATAGCTTTAACCAAACTCGATTTAACAGCCGTGATGAAGTAAAAAAGCATTTAGTTAAAGATCTAACCGCAGTGGTTAACAGCTTAGTGCAGGTAACTTTATACAATGCAGATGAGTATAACTGCCTTCCTTATACGCCACTACCTGGTGAGTGTATTGATGATTTAGATATCGAAATTGATAACTACGATATTGATGCCCATTCACTTAAATCGCAAAGTAATAAAACGGTAACCGAAACTCTGCATAGCCACTTACTTAAATCTAACTGCTTAATTACCTCACAACCCGATTGGGCAAGTGTAATTATTCGTTATACAGGTGAGCAAATATGTAGAGAGTCGTTACTGCGCTACTTAATTTCGTTTAGAACCCATAACGAGTTTCATGAACAATGCGTGGAGCGTATTTATAGCGATTTAAGCACTCAGCTCAACATTAAAAATCTTGAAGTTTACGCACGTTATACGCGCCGTGGTGGCCTCGATATAAACCCGTATCGTTCAACTCATAATAACGACACGCCATTTGCAGTTAAAATTAACCGCCAATAAGCGTTTATTGTAATAAAAAAGGAGCCTAGGCTCCTTTTTTATTCACTACGTTTGGTGGGAATAGCCACAGCGCACACATCTATATAATTAGCGGTATGTACAAACCAAGGCTCAGAGCGATTTTTTCTTGCTGCAATTAGGTTTTTAAATGCCTGTGAATTTGTTTTCATCACTTTAAAAACACTTTTATCGCTGTTATTAATATCTTCAAGTACTTGAATATCCGTTATTGGGTTAAATACCTCATTATTACGGGCGGTGCGCTCTAAGCGGTTAACATGCTCTATACCTTCAAGTACGCGCCCAAATACCGTGATGTTTTTATCTAAATAACGTGGCGCTTGCCCTATAGTGATAAAAAACTCGGTGCCTGCACTATTTATATCGTTATCTCGCGCCATTGCAAATATGCCGCTGCAATGCACTTGCCAAGTTTGGGTTTGTAGTGCATTTTGAGCAACCGCAAAACCATTTAAAAAACCAGTTATAGGTGCATAACCATCACCTTCAAGGGCTGTAATTGTCAGCGGCTGTTTGGTGGTTAAATAAAACTCGGCCAAAAGTGATTTATTTGCAGTCTTAATAATTTTTTTAGCAGTGCTATCACCGCCTTGAGCTACAAATCCCTCAACGAAACGATAAACACTTGTTCCTTGATAAAACCCTTCTCGCGCAAGTTTTTTAATGTTTTTTACATGCTTTGGAGCAAGCTGCGGATTAAGCTCAATATAAGTGGCGCCTGTGGGTAAGGTTATTTTTAAAATATTTTGTGGGTTAACCACACGCCATTCGTCCTCGGCGGCTTTAGTAATAACGTCACTGGCAGTATGCTTTATTTTAGGCTCACCTTGTTGCGTGGCAATGCTTTGTTTATATTGTCCAGCACAGCCATTTAATAACATAGCAACAGTCACTGTTAACAGGTAATTTTTCATAAATTAGCGCCTTATTATTATAGTTTTACATTAACCAAGCTTTTATCCTTGAGCTTGGTTAATACTGACTAACACCTGCTTTTTAACCGGTAATTATTAGTCCCAATCAAACTTATAAAGTATATCTACGTTTTGATATAGCCCACTGGTTATTTCGATATAAAGCTGCGAGAGCAGCTGATAACGTATTGCTACTTCACTAAGAGAGTCAAAAATACCAACACTGTATTTTACTTGTAAGCTCGGTGCCACATAGCCTGATATTTCCACTTTTGTTTGCTCACCACTGCCTTTAGAAGTAAGGCTAACATCCGACAAGCCAAACGTTTCACCCACTTTAGAAACCAACCCTTCACTGCGGCTAACCCCCTGTGAAAGTAATAATTGAGTGAGCATTGCATCGGTGGAGCTATCGCCCTCGCCTAGTGGTTGGCCATTGAGTAAATAGGCCAAAGCTTGTGCCTGATCCATCGCTGGCTCCGAAAACACTTTTAGCCTGGGTTGCTCTACATTACCTGTAAGCGTTACCCCAGCAATAACACCATTGGCGGTGTTTTCGGGATTACGAATGGCTTTAATATTTAAGTAAGGCTGCTCTATTGAGCCACTAAAGCCAACCTGGCCGGTACGAATTAACAAATCTTGGCCAAATGCTAAGTATGTACCATTTACTAACTTAAGCTCGCCTGTGGCAATAATAGGAGTTCCTTGGCTCATTTTAATCGCCAAATCGCCTTCTACTTTAGATTCTAGACCGAATGATTCAATTTTCACGTCATTTTTTACAATCAGTTTTAAATCTATATCGTAATCAAATGGCACTTTTTTAGTCGCTTTGGTTTTTTGATCAACGATTATTTCGTCATCACTAACTTGCACAGCGCCCTCTGGCAACTCTTCTATTTCAATTCGCCCATAAGGTACAATTACTTCACCCACAAGGTTTATTGCGTTGTTAGCCAAACCAATTTTTAAATCTGGAGATACTTTAAAAACGACTCCTTGCTGAGCACGTACATAAAATTGCTCACCTACTATTGCAACGTTAACGGCTGGTTGTTCACCTTGCCAATCTATGTCGCCATTTAATTTAATATTTCCGCCTTGGGGATCTGTTAAAAGGCCTTTAATTGTTGCTGTCGCTTTGTTAAATAAAATACTAACATTCGATTTTTCAAGTGCTATTGGTAGTTGCTCGCCTTGTAAATTAATGTCATCAATATTTACTTCACCTTCAAGGAGCGGCTCTTTTAATGTACCCGCTAATGCAATTTTACCGCTAATATTACCCTTAAGCTGCTCAATAGTGTCTAAAAATGGCTGCAAGTTAGAAAACAATATTTTATCTATGTTTACATTACCGCTTAATGCTTGCGTATTTTGTATGTCATCTACATTAATTTGCGTGGTAATTTCACCTAACACGCTAGAGTTTAAGTTAGCTGTTAATTTACCTGTTTGAGAATCAGTAAATGCATTCACACTAAGTGTTTCTATTGGTAAACGAAAGCTGTCTTCTTCGGAATTGTATTTGGCTATTAAATTATTTGAATTTAAAGAAGCGCGTAATGTTTTCAGCGCGCTCGCTTGCCAGTTTGCCACAAGCTCACCTGTTAACGCGCCTTTTACGCCAACATTATCTGGTAGTAAATGCTTTAGCTCTTCAAGTACTAAGTTGTTTAATTTAGCATTGAATTGACCTAACTGTTTATTTTGCGACAAAGTGTCGATGCACAACTCACTTTGTGCAGACTGCCAGCAGTGCTTACTTACATCAAAATCGCCTGTTTGAGTATTTACGTTAAGCGTAATTTTTTTACTATTGTTAAAGCTTAATTTTTTATCGCTTAACTGCACATTGCTCAGTGCACCTTGCCAAACCGCATTAGTAAGTTGGCCATTAACTTCAAACTCAACTGCACCTTTTCGCGCATCAATAGATGCGGTAAGTTGGTGATCTTTTTTATCTCCTGCTGCATCTATTTTTACACTGTTTATTTGTTGCTCAGCAACTAAAGCCGAACCAACATCTATTGCAATATTAGTTTGCCAATCGGCCGCTGTATCAAGATCAGCTTTAACAGATAACTTACTTATGTTTATTTCATCAAAAATAAAGCGATCTAGCATTAATGCTAAATCAACCGACGGTGTTAGCCTTTGGCCTCTAAGGGCTATATTGGCCTTACCATCTGCAATAAATGGCATATTAGCTTGCTCATCACTTTGCAGTGTTATATTGCCATCCACTAACCATTTGCTATCTATTTGGCCATTGAGTTCTAATTTATTTTTACCACTGCTTAAATAAAAACTATCTATATTAGCTTTTAATGCATTATCTAGCCTAAAGTTTGCGGCAAACTCTAATGGCACGTCGTTAAGTGTGCCGGTGAGTTTGGTATTATTCATTTTCAGTTGCCAAGTATCCGTTTGTGCATTAAATGAGCCTTTAAACTGCCCAGAAATGTCACTCGTTACTCCATCTGTTAAGTATTGCGCTTTTAAATGCGATAGCGTCCCTGCAAAATCTGCTTTTATACCTTGTTGCCAGTTAACATTAGCATTTATTTTTGCAGTGCTGTCGTTGGCCTTAACCGACAATGTAGAAAGCTGTGCGTGAGTAAGTGTGCCCGTTAATTGTGTGTTTAAATCAACGGCCGGATACGCGCCTAACTGGCTCGTTGCAGTTAAACTAAGTTGATAGTCATCTGCGTTGCCTTGCGCGTTTAAATTAACCTTACGTAGCGTTAGCTGCTCGCTTTGTGCGTCGATAAGCCATTGATTTATTTTACCTTTAACGGTAAATGGGTAGTTTGTTTGCTTTAAATTAGCATTGGCATTTAAACTAAGCGGAAATTGCCCTGTGGTTTCCAAATCAACGTTTAAATTTGCCAAGTCGCCACTGAGTAATAAGTCTGCTTGGTGTTGCGGGCTTTTTAATACAATATGACCTTTTAGCGGCATATTACCTGCAAGTTCTGTGTTAAGTTGTGTATTTAATTGCCACTGCTGATAACGAGCCGCTAATGAATGTAAATTTATTTTGGCATCTTCTACACTCATTTGCAGTGCTATATTTTCTATCTCATAGTCTTGTTCACCCTGCTGTATAGCCACTTTATCAATATCAAACTGCTCAATAGTTATATCCAGTGGTGAAGTAAATTCAATATTAGGCAGTGCAGGAAGCTGCGTAATTGCCGTTGACGCTGTTTGTGTTTGCTGGGATTGGGCTTGCTCTTTTAGCGTAACCAGTATTTTAGGTATGTTTAAGCTTTTTACTACAAGCTCTGATCCCATAGCTTTTGCAGATAGCTTAAAGTTATCAACTCGCACGTTGGCGCCTGGGTGTTCTAAAGTAAATACTTTTACAGCTATATTTTTAACAGCAATATTTAAAGGTAAAGTAATTTTAGTTAATGGCTCAGATGGCTCTTCAGCAACTGCTTCTGGTGATTGCTCCAAAGTTAAAGCAATTGTATTAGCACTTAAATTATCAATACAAATGCCGTCGCACTGCCACCAAAATAAATTAAGCTTTAGTTGCTGGGCATTAAAGTCTACCCCGTTATTGTTATACCGAACATTAAATACATCGTTATATAAAAACCGGCCGTTTTTAATATCAATATTTAAACCATCAACCAACTTATTTGCACTGTAGGCAATAAATTGATTTCCGGGTGACGTAAATAATATACAAAATACGGTTATTAGCAGTATGACTAAAATAGCACTGACACTTGCGGTTATTTTTTTAAATACAGACATTAAATTTCAGGCCCTATAGTAATACTCAAACGGGTGCTTTTACTTTCTTTTGTAAGCCCCCAAGCGTGGTCTATTCTTACCGGACCTACAGGCGTTAAATAACGAAAACCAAACCCAGCACCTACTTCAAATCTATCCGAAAAATCGTTGGTTGCAGTACCTCCATCAACAAATAAAGCCACCCGCCAATTTTGCGCAAACTGATAGTTGTATTCTGCAGTACCAGAGACTAAGTACTTACCCCCTATTAACTGCCCTTCATCGTTTTCGGGTGAAATTGATTGATACGCAAAACCACGCACACTTTGATCGCCACCAGCAAAAAAGCGCAGTGAATACGGCACATTAGCTATATTATCGACCAACATGGCACCTAGGTTCGCTTTTAAAAACACTAAATGGCGGTCTAAATAAGTTCTCAGCCAAGCGTTTTGTAACTGCACGCGGATCAAATTAGTACTAGAGAGTACATCTTCTACGCCAAACTCTGCAGATATTAACCACTGTTCGCCCCAATAAGGGGTTGTTCCCCCTTTTGATTTTTTACGTGCATAACTAATACCCGGCATTAACATTTCACTGCTTTCTTCTTCGTCGTCACCTATTCTATATGTTTCATGGTCGCGGCGTATAAAAGCGGTACGCACCCAGTTATTATCAGTTAACCATTGGCGTTGTACTTGCCCGGTAAGTATTTCACTATAAATATTATTAGCTAATTCATCCTCAAGTTTATAACCAACCGAAAAACGCCATAAATCGTCATTAGGATCATCCTCTGGGATTGTATAAGCCATTGAAATATCTTGTTGTCGCTCAGACACATTTAAGTTACTTTCTAGGTAATGGCCATCTTGCGTTATCCATGGTTTACTCCATTTAAAGCGCACTTTGGGGCCTAAGTCGGTACTAAAGCCACCACCCACTTCATAGCTATTTGCAGGTTTATGTAATACATCTACTTTTATAGGTACTTGGTTATTTTTACGTTCGGTTATATCTGCATATACTCGTACACTAGTAAAATAAGGCGTGCTTGATAAATCAAGATTATAATCGGCTATGTGGGTCGATTTATAAGGCTGCCCTTTGGCAAAAGGCGCTAAAGAACGAATATACTTTTCAGCAGGTGTATCGCTAGCAATTACAATATCGCCAAACTGATAACGCACCCCAGTTTCAATAATAAAAGTAACTTCTGCGCTATGTTTCCCCAAAGATACTTCTAGTTTACGCGCAGGCCATTTAGCGTCAAAATAACCTAGCTCTAACAGCATTGATTCTATTTTTTTATGCGCGCTGTCATAATGTCCGTGGTTTAAAATATCTCCCTGCTTTAGGGTAATATTATTAATTACTGCCAATAAAGCGGAGTCCTGCTTGCCAGCCCCCTTTACACTAATATTTATTGCAGCGATGCGAGTAGCTGGCCCTCGCTCAACTCTAACCACCAAATCACGCTCATCTTTATCAAAGTTAACCTCTACTTTAGGGCTGTAATACCCTAATGCTTTAATACTATTCTCGACTTGTTTTTTTGCATAGCGGCGCAGGGTCAAGGTCGGCTTTTCACCTATAAGTTGTTTTAAATAAAGCGCAACATTTTTTTCTAAATCGTCATTTATCCCTTTAATCTCATAATCTTCTATTACATTTTCAGAGGCAACAGACTGAGCACTCAGAAGAATGCAAAAAATAAACATGTAACGCAAAAACTGATTAAACAAGTAAATATCCTTACCTTTAATTCTTAAAATATAACGATGCATCAACTCTATAATATCATAGCCGTAATGAGCCTTACATTAACTTAATAGCTACCCAGTGACATAATATGCAATCTATAATATTAAAATTAGTACGCTTTAAGCGTTTATTTTGGTTACAATAGCCCTAACAAGTACACAATAATTTTAATGAGTTTTTTAATGCAATTTCCTGATGACGAAAATGGCCAACTTTTAGCTGAAATAGCCGCCGCTGGTATTGATTTAAGTAAAATGCACCAAGTCGATTTTTATATTTTATTTGAGCAACAAAGCGATGCAGAAAAGTTTGCCAAAGAAGTAGTAGCCGATACATTAGTACAGCATGCTGAACTCGAAAAATGCCAAGACACTGGCGTATGGGAAGTAATTACTCAAGTACAAATGGTTCCTGAGCACACTCTATTAGGCCAAGCTGAGCAATACATTGAAAGCATAGCTAATAACTTTAACGGTTACGGCGATGGTTGGGGATTAATGGACGCAGAAGAAGCTTAATCTGCATTCCCATACTAAATTATAAATCAGTTAAACCTAAGGGTTTAACTGATTAGCTTTTCTAAAACTGCCTTTATAATCAAACAGCTTATCTGCTACCTTCCAACCATATTTTTTACTTTTACGCGCAATTACAAAGTCGGGCGCAATTAAATCTAACTGTGCGTTAATTACCTGCTCTGCCGTTTTAAATTTTACGGGTGCTTGACCTTGGCCTACCCGCTTACCAAATTGCCGATTAAAAATATACGCCGCCCCTTTATTTGCAATATCGTAAACTTCGTCGCAACTTGCACCGTCTTCGTCAAAATACGTTACTTTAATCATCTCATTTTTAAGGTGCGTTACACTTAAACCACTACAGCGAAGTACGAGTGCATCTTTTAAGTTTAAAGCATTGCGCAACTTATCATCAGGGTCGGCCATCACAGCATCACAATCATGGCATTTTCGAGCAGCAATATCATTTTGTGCGCCGCACTGCTCACACTCTTTAAAACGAAAACGATAATCGCATTGATCGCTTAAACCGTTATCATCTTCTAGCAAACCTTTACAACGCCTGCCGAAGTGTTCAATAACCTTTCCTGTAGAGTCAGTTTTACCCCAATAAATATTAGCAAAGCCACAGCCAGGACAAAGCACTTGTACCGGCTCGTTATCGCTATCGCCTTTTTTATCGCCAACCTCAGGGTGAAACAAATCAAAACCATTTCCGGCATAATCGATCACCAAACAATCTGTTTTTGACTCGGCTAATCTAAGTCCTCTGCCGACAATTTGCTGGTATAAACTCACCGACTCAGTAGGGCGTAAAATAGCAATAAAATCAACATGAGGTGCATCAAAGCCGGTGGTGAGTACCGATATATTAACCAGGTATTTTAATTGCTTGGCTTTAAATTGCTTAATTATTTTATCGCGTTCGCTATTAGGTGTGTCACCTGTAATTAAGGCGCTTTGCTGATGAGGTAAATAGCTTAAAATTTCTTGTGCGTGCATAACCGTAGCGGCAAAAATCATAATACCTTGGCGGTTTTCACTATATTGTATTACTTGTTGTAAAATGGCCTGCGTTGCGCGTGCGCTGTTTTTTAATAACGCATTCATATCCTCATTAGTATAACGGCCAAATGCGTCACTGGTTAACGCCGAAAAGTCGTAATGACTAATCGCCGCATCCACTTCATTGGGTGGCGTTAAATAGTTATGTTTGATCATATAGCGCAGCGGTAATTCAAAAATACAGCTTTTAAATGGGCTGTCTTTATTGCCCCGCACAAAACCATGATAGTGATAATGATAAATCCACCCCATACCTAACCGATAAGGCGTTGCCGTTAACCCTAATACTTTTAATTGAGGGTTATGCGCTTGCAAGGCATTAATAACTTTACCGTATTGACTTTTTTTATCACCATTAACTCTATGGCACTCATCAATAATTAACAGTGAATAATGCTCATTAAGCTGATCTAAATTACGCGATAGCGACTGCACGCTGGCAAAAGTAACCTGATGGTTTAACGATTTTTCTTTTAATCCTGCCGAAAATATACTCGCCTCAAGCCCAAAGCTTTTATATTTTTGTGAATTTTGCTCTACTAATTCTTTAACATGCGCCAGTACTAAAATTTTTTGTTTGGCGATACGCGCAAGCTCAGCAATTACCAAACTTTTACCCGCACCAGTAGGTAATACAATGACTGCGGGATCATTGGTTTTTCTAAAGTGTAAAACGGTACGTTCAACCGCCTCGATCTGATAAGGTCTTAGGGTGTAGGTCATTATTAGCTTTGGTAATTAATTAGTAAGTTGGATATACTATGACTATAAACAATATTCTCTCGATCTCAGAAAATGTCTACATAGTCTTTATAATAGGCTCATAAAGTAAACAGTAATTAATTTTGGTTTACATGTAATATTCTGCAATCTTGTTTTTATTTCTATAGTTTACCAAAAATATTACATTAACAACTTCTTATTTGTGCGTGTAGATCTTAGCCAATAAAAATAACGCACTTATGTTTTGGTTATCGTTATAAGCTATGATTACTAGTGCTACATTTTGAAAGGAGCTAATTTCATAAAAGCTACTTGTTATATTTAAAATCAATCACCAGCGACATATTAATAAATTTTCTCAACTCAAAAAGTCTACTTTCTAATCTTCATCTTTCTATCATCAATAAATTTAGGTATTCATTAATACCTATGCAGCTCTACCTCCTCTTTTGAGTTGTAACTTAAATATAAAATGCCACTTTTCATAAAAAAGTGGCATTTATCAAAGTCTATGTATTAACTAGTTGGTTTAGAATTTCAGCTTAAAACCTGCATAATACAAACGCCCTAGCTGACTATAAAGTGAACTATCATAAGATAAATCTGGTTTTAAGATAGGATCTTTATCCGCTAGATTATTAATACCGGCTGTAAGTTCAACATTCCAAGGTGTTATATATGTATAATTAACATCGACTATATTATATGAAGATAAGTTACCTACTGCAGTAAATATAGTACCACTTTCATCAGCTTCTGTTTTCTCTGCTGTTGAAGCAATATGATTAAAGTTAACATTAACTAAATGAGACTCAATATCCCATGTCAGACCTAAACTAATACGTCTCTCTGGAAGTCCATCACGGCCTACTTGATTAACATTCGAATAACCAATGATATCTGGTGACTTATAGCTTAATACTTCAGACCAAGCAAAGTTAGAACGCAATTGCCCTATTTCACCTAAGTCAAATCGTGCATTTAGTTTAAAGTCTAATCCATCTGTAGAGAAACCAGGTATATTTGCCATGGGCGCTGTTACTAACAAAGAGCGACCTGTAGAACTGCCACCACGGTCAACAGAAACTTGGTCGTAACCAGCTGCATTGTCACTTGGATCTTCAGGGTTACCCAATAAACCAGCATTTTCAAGATCAAATACATCTTGAGCGCTTAATGAACTTATTTGGTTTGTTATTTCTATATCATAATAATCTAAAGATACATCAATATTATCAGTAACATTATAAACTATACCTAAATTAATACTTTCTGACTCCTCAGGTTGAAGTGTCGTAGTTCCAACATAATAAGTAGTATGCTGCTCTTCTTTACAATCACCTCGAGATGTACCCGCAGCGCCACATAAAACAACATCTTTAGCATATGCAGCAGACTCTGAAGGCGCTTTGTATAAATCTTCTAAAGTAGGTGCGCGGAATCCTTTACCCCAAGAAGCCCTAAGTACAAGTTCATCTAAAGGCTGGAACTTAATAGAAGCTTTCGGAACAAAAGAAGAGCCTACATCACTATAATCATCATAGCGAGCTGCAAAGTTTAACTCCACCATATCAGTAACAGGTACTAATAATTCTGCAAAAACAGCACTTTCAATTCTATCACCTGCTGCCGAACCACCTGCAGTACCTATAATATTCTTAGCTTCATTTTGAGCTTCTGCTTGGTCAAAGTAATCAGTTTCGCGGTAGCTAGCACCTATATATAAACCTAAATCACCGCCATCCAGTGTTGCTAAATCATTGAAGCTAACGCCAGCCGTAATCTCACGTAAAGTACTACCTGAACGACGATTACTATTTGCTGCGAAACTAGCAAGTTGCTCTGAATATGCTGATTGATCCGGATCTCTAGGATCCCAACCGTCTATAATTGCGTTTTCAACACTTGGACGGTGAACGTAGCCTTGTCCCCATTCATTCATATCATATCGGTTATAATGAGCATCTACATGCCAATCAAAACTTTCATGCATACCATTTAAAGATGCACTCCAGTCTGCCATATTACTTACTTGCCAGGTATCACGTGCACCTATTGAATCAAAGCGATAGTACCCTCTATCACCTGCATTAACTGCAGTTAAACCTTTAGCTGTATCCTCAGGCATATCAATTGGAAATGCGAACCAACCTGCAGCAGGAGCAAAACGGCCAAAACTTTCATTACGTGAATTTAAAGAACGGAAGTTAAAAATTAGATCATCATTGATATCATAATCAAAATTCACAAATACTGAATCACGCTTTGTTGAAGCAGCATCAGCTGCAAGAGCCGTGTAATCATAATGACACCCATCATCATCGGGGGAATTTGGTGCATCATTATGGTATGCAAAAGCATCACCATAAGCAGAACAATCACCTGTTGTTATCATTGGATTAAATTCAAAAGTACTCATATCTAAGATATTTCTACCATACCAACTTTGACCAGTAGTACCTCCATATGTACCAGACCCATCATCTGAAGATCTAGAAAACCAACGATCACGTTGATAAATGATATCACGTTCATCATGTTCATAACTAAAAACTAGATTTGATTTTTCAGATTTAATACCTGTAATCATAGAAAAAGACCCTTCGTCTCCCCCCCCATCTCTACTTGGTTTCCCCATACGACCTTGAATTTGTACACCCTCAAAATCTTTTCTTAAAATAATATTTACAACGCCGGCTATAGCATCTGAACCATATACTGCAGATGCTCCATCACCCATAACTTCAATTCTTTCTACTGCAGCAAAAGGAATAGTATTTAAATCTGCTGCTCCGCCGCCCATGACTGGCGAACCTGGCATTTTTCTTCCATTGATAAGAACAAGAGTACGTGAAGAGCCTAGTCCTCTCAAGTTAACGGTTGCTTGGCTCTGCGCTGTATTTCCTGAAGATGGCTGAATCGAACCAAACGAGTTAAATGTAGAACGGTTAAGTACATCAGCTACACTTAGTTGCCCCGAATTATCTAAAGATGCGCGATCAATAACTACAACCGGATTAGCTCCTTCAATATCTGTACGCTTTATACGTGATCCTGTTACTTCTATACGCTCTACTTTTTCTGCGCCTTCTTCTGCAGCAAATGAACTTGCTGAGAAAGCAGCAGTAGAAGCTGCACCAAAAGCGATCGCTAAGCGAACTGCTTTTGAAACTTTGTTATTTAACATTTGATTCTCCCAAGAATACTATTTTATTTTTTATATTTAATCATCTGATTACGAATAAACAATGATTACGCAACCAATGATAATACTATGAGAACAGAAAGGTCAACATAAAATTAACTTTAAGTGACCTGTCATTATCATATATCACACTTAATCACCGCTATTAGTGCTAGCCGTTTACAAAAAGTCTTTTGGTAAGTGCGATACAAATTAAACAATAAAAATAACCCATTGTTTTTAAAGTAGTTTACTTCAGTGTTATTTTCGACTGTAGTTTAATTAAAATTATACTTGTTAACTTTCGGCATGTGAATTTTTGTAAACAGTTTATTTAATCAGTTTCACACTTTGATTTTTTACTGATTATTAAGCTTAAAACAAGGTACTTTGGGTTGAGTTTGGCTGTACGCCAAGTGCGCTTAGAATCATATCGGCAACTGGTTCTAGCTGCCGCTGTATATAAAGAGGGTAATTGAGGGTGTTGTTTCCATTGTAAATTTCAGCGCCATTAATAGCATAAACATATTCTATTATTTGGCCGCGCTTTACATCAAAGTCGGGGTTATTCGCTTTATATTTTTTTACTGCTTGCACATGCGGGGGAATATTTTTTACATAGTCACTTAAATTTTGGCCTAAACGTTTACGGTATATAAGTTTTTTATCAAACTCCCCTGCGTATAGTTTTTTAGTGTAGCTTTTTATAATGTCGTTTAATTGCTCTATTTTAAATTGTTGATCAAATAATGTTTTAAAAAGTTCGGTTTGAAACTCTTGTGCAAACTGGGTCCAATCGCTGCGCACGGTTTCCATTCCTTTAAAAATGAGCTGCTTGGCGTTGTTTTTATCAATTTGGCCAACGTAACGTTTTTTTGAGCCTATTTTTTTTCCTCTTATGGTTGGCATAAAAAATGGGCTGTAATGGGTTTCAAACTCTATTTCTAAATAACTGGTCAACGAAAAGCGAGTTTTAATGCTATCTGACCAGCGTTTGTTAATAATTTGCATCACATCATTGCCTATTTCATTGCAATCTGTGGCATTTAAGCGCTCATTTACGTTTACAAATATTGAATCTGTGTCGCCATAAATAACCTCATAACCCAGCTCTTCAATCCATTTTCGGGTGGTTTGCATGATTTCGTGTCCCCTCAGTGTAATTGAACTTGAGAGCCTTGGATCGTAAAACCGGCAACCTTTAGAGCCTAATACGCCATACAAGCTGTTCATTATTATTTTTATTGCCTGAGAAAGCATTGGCTGGTTGGTGTCTTTAGCTTTTTGGCGAGTATGGGTTAAGTGCTTAATTAATTTGGGTAGGTGATGCAGCTCGCGTGAAAAAAGTGCGTCGTTAAACCCTGCTACCGCGTTTTCGGGAGAGTTTAGCCCCTCTATAAGGCCTAATGGATCAATACAAAAAGTACGCATAATTGACGGATACAAGCTTTTAAAGTCGAGCACTAATACATTTTCATATAACCCAGGAGTCGACTCCATTACATAACCGCCTGGGCTTTCAAACGATAAGCCATGATCGCCTAAATTAGGTGCAACATAGCCACTGCGATGTAATAAGGGTAAATATAGGTTGGTAAATGCAGCTACCGAGCCGCCCATACGCTCTAGTTCAAGCCCCGTAAGTTGCGTTCTTACTATGGCAAATTCAAATAGCTTTAACTTAACAAAAATTCTATTTACTAATATACAGTCTTGGCGGTTATAAGCGGCAAGTGCGAGCTTGTCGTGATTAAATTGACGAATAATTTCGCTAAGGCGATTATCAGCTTGAATTAACTTAGACTCGCCCAGCACTTTATAAGAAATATTAGCTAACGAATAACTATCAAAATGATAAGTGGCATTTTTTAGTGTATCTATACCATCTATTACGCTGCGCCCAGGTAAAGTAAGCCGGGTGTAATGACCCGTTCTAATTGTTAAAGGTTGTTGATCTCTACCTAAATTAAGCACCAGTCCTAATGCTTCTGCGCGCGCGTTAAGTACGCTAAAATCAAATTCAATTACATTCCAACCTACTATCACATCCGGATCGTTACTAGTAATGTAGCACTGCAGTTTTTGCAGTAAGTTTATTTCATCAACGCACCAGTCAATATTAAATGCCTTACTGTGAGGCTGTGGCTCACCAATCATTAATACGCAATCGAGGCCATTACCAACTAATCCAACAGAGAACAACACGCCTTCTGCGTTACATTCTATATCTAATGAAAGCGACGCGAGCTGTGGCGTATAGTTTGGATTAGCTTTTAGTTTTGCTTGAGTAATTTCGATAAAGCCATTTTTTTGTAGCGCCTCTCCAGTTACCCACACTCCTCCTTTAATAAAGCGCTCCATTAAAAATCGGTCGCTGTGGCGAATATCCCCTTCGTATATATTTATTTGCTCCTCAAGCTGGACTCTTGCTTTATAAAGGCTACTACTGTCGTTAAAATAGCAGGCTGTGCAGTCAACACCACTAAAGTGGCGCATATTAACCGCTTTAAAACTTACCTTTATTTTGGCTTTGGCTAATAACGTTTGTGCAAGAGGAAGTTGTTGTTGCGCAATAAAAAATACGGCTTGCTGGTTTTCAACAACTACCTTTATAGGCCCATACTCAGAGCTTAACCAATAACACAAAGTGAAACCCTGCCTGTTTTTATACGAGTATTGTTGCCTTGATAAAATAAAGCCCTGATAGATTGCTTGTGTCAATGTCCGATCCCACTTAATATATACACTGTAATTATATACATACTTTAGGTAATCATCACATGCTATCGAGCTCATTAAAAAAAACTATTAGGCAAGTACATCAGCATGTGGCTAATAACCTAAGTGATTACCGCCCGCGTAGCAGCCAAAATTACTTAGTTGCCGAAATAGCAAAAACGCTAGCGGGGGAATATCACAAAAAACAACGTATTTGCGTTATAGAAGCAGGTACAGGCACAGGCAAGTCTCTGGCGTATTGTTTAGGCGCTCTGCCACTAGCGCTAGCACAAAAAAAGAAGTTGGTTATTTCAACCGCCACGGTTGCACTGCAAGAGCAGTTAATAGCCAAAGAATTGCCTTTTTTTAAAAAGCATTCAGGGCTTAGTTTTAAATTTGATTTAGTAAAGGGTCGCCAGCGATACATTTGCGCTCATAAACTACACAATGCGGTTAACGGTGATAGCCAAACACAAATGGAGTTTATGCCTACGCTTAGCTCCCCTTTAAGCGTAATGGAAACCAAATGTTTAAATGAGCTTTACACCGCTTATACAACTAAAAAATGGCAAGGCGACAGAGACAGCTGGGCCGACACGGTTCCCGATAAAGTATGGGGATTAATAGCCTGCGATAAACATTCGTGCCAGCGCCAAATGAAAGCGCATCAAACCTGCCCGTTTCAGCTTGCTCGCCAGCAATTAATGCAAATGGATGTACTGGTGATAAACCACTCTTTATTACTTGCAGATTTGGACTTAGGCGGGGGTAAAATTTTACCCGAACCCGACAACACTATTTATGTAATTGATGAAGCGCACCATTTAGCGCATATTACTCGCGACTTTTCATCTGCGGCAGCGACAATAAAAGGCACCATAGAGTGGCTCGATAAGCTCACTAAATTTAGCGGAAAAATGGCTAAAGTAATAGTGGGTCAAAAGGCGATAGGGCAAAACTTTAAGCTTTGCGATAGCATTAACGACGCCAACAAAGATTTAAAAGTAGTACGCGACATTCTCGATAATGCTGACTTTGAATATTCAAAAGATGATACTTACAGATTCGAAAATGGCGAAATTCCACAGTCATTACACAGTAAAGCCAAAGATATAAGCGAAGCCACGCAAGATGCACTGCGCTGCTTAAGTAAAATGCACGACACGCTAACTCAAGATGTAAGCGACGGAGATATAAAACCCTACGTAGCCGACCCTATTTTAGGCGAGAGCGGACAATACATAAATCGTTTAGAGCAATTAAATAAGCTTTGGTTTAGCTATGCAAATAAAGGCGAAGGCACACCCCATGCTAGGTGGATAAAGCGCCTTGAATATAAAAACCACCATGATCATTTATTAAGCGACTGCCCTATTGAAGTAGGTTACTACTTAAAAGACAAGCTATGGAGCGAGTGCGCGGGCGCGGTTTTATGCTCGGCTACATTAAGTGCTTTAGGCTCGTTTGATCATTTTGCTTACGAAACAGGCCTTGCCAAAGAAGAAGGCGTTAAGTTTATTAAAGTGCCCTCGCCTTTTGATTATCCTAATCAAGCCACTTTGCGTATTCCGGTCTCTAAAATTGAACCAACCGATAAAGCGTTTAGCGATCACTTAGCCAATACTCTACCTGAGTATTTAGATACCAAAAAGGCCAACCTAGTATTGTTTGCTTCTTACTGGCAAATGGACCATGTATCAAAGTTTCTTAGAACAAAAGGTTTTAACTTATTAGTACAAGGCGAAATGTCGCGTGAGGCAATGCTTAAATTACATACTAAAAATATTGATGAAGGCAAAGGTAGTATTTTATTTGGCACTCAAAGCCTATCAGAAGGTCTTGATTTACCAGGTAAATACCTAGAAAACCTAATAATTACAAAAATTCCTTTTGCCGTACCCACCTCGCCAATTGAAGAAGCGCAAGCCGAGTTTGTACAAAGTAAAGGCGGCAATCCTTTTTTATCGATAACCGTTCCCGATGCGGCAAAGAAATTGGTACAAAGCTGTGGTAGACTGCTGCGTAAAGAAAGCGATGCTGGCTGTATAACTATTCTCGATAGGCGCTTGATCACTAAGCGATACGGCAAAGCAATGCTCGACACCTTACCTCCTTTTAAAAGACAGATAGATTATTAATAATGTTTGAACTTGCACTCGATCCAACAACCTGGGCTATTTTATGTGCCGTTGCACTTGCCGCAGGTTTTATTGACGCCATCGCCGGTGGTGGTGGTATGTTAACAGTTCCTGCTTTATTAACAGCAGGCTTACCACCGCATTTAACGCTTGGCACAAATAAATTAGCCGCAAGCTTTGGTTCTTTAACTGCGAGTTATACTTATTATAAAAAAGACTTATTTAATCCTAAGTTTTGGCTAGCCTCTATTTTTGCCACCGCCATTGGCGCATTAATAGGCACTTTAATAGTTGATCATTTAAGTATCGACTTCTTAAATAAATTATTACCTATAATTATAATTGTTGTAGCCTGCTATAGCTTGTTTGGTAGCTTAAGCACCACAGAGGAAAGTGAGCTACCTAAGCTTACGCAAACAATGAAAATAAAGCAGTGGCTGCAAGGTTTAAGCTTAGGTTTTTTTGATGGCTTAGCAGGACCAGGTACAGGCACCTTTTGGACCGCCTCAAACGGCATGCTATATAAAATGAACCTACTGCTAAATTGTGGTTTATCGCGCTCAATGAACTTTGTATCTAACTTTATTTCACTTATTACTTTTGTAGCACTAGGGCATGTTAATTTTTTACTGGGTATTACTATGGGCTTTTTTATCATGCTAGGCGCATGGTTTGGCGCGCATTCAGCAATACGCTTTGGCAGTAAGTTTATTCGTCCAGTATTTAATACTATGGTTATATTATTAGCACTAAAACTTATTTACGAGGCTTACTTTTAATATGCACTCACCCGCTTTTGATAAACTACGCCAACAAGTTGCAACCTTAAAGCAGCAAGCCGAGCAATTTGATAAAGCCAAACTGTTTTCTAAAAACCGTTATATGCAAGCGCAACCAAGCTTATTTGACCGTGCTGTTTTTAGTACTAAAAGTATGAACCTAGCCGACTATGTAACCGAAATAGAAGACGAAGTATCGTCTTTACCACCAAGTGAGCATCGCCATGCATACACCTATGCACTTGAGCGTATAGCAACACAAGTACAAGCTGTTTTTAATGTTATTAAATCAACCCCTATTTGGATAAAAGAAAATAAAAGTCACTATAAACCGCGCCCCAAACAAGCTGTTTATAAACAAGCCGTGCAACAAGTAATACAATCATCTCATGAGCTTTATGACGAACTTAAACAAAATCACGAATTTGAACGCCGATTATTGTTAATGATTGAAGAGCGTAAAATGCAAATGGATAAAGCAACTCCGGCTAAAGCACAAAAGCTAAATATGGAAATATTAACAACGCATGCACGCTTAGGCCGCTGTAGAAAAGCAATTTCGGCCACCGAAGAAAAAATACAACGTGTAGAAAAACAACAACTTCGCTAAACACTTTAAGTATGTTTTACAATACCAATCAAGCCACTAACTAATTAACCGTTAATAAATAGCTGTAAAACTACCCCCTCGATTTATACTGCACCTTGGTATAAACTCAATTAAATGGATTAAAAACGAGCGAGTGGAATATGCAATTACACGAAGATATACATAACTTTTACGAAAAATTTGTTTTAGAAGAAATAATTAATCGCAAACTTAATGAGCAGTATACTGATGATGTAATGGCCGATTTTTGCTGTACCGTATTAAATCAACTGCCTTCGCGCTATATTCGCTCCGACGTAGATATGGCCTATTATTTATCACAAACAGAGCGTATGCATATGCAACAGCGGGTGCAAACAGCCATTGATGTAGCAATTAGCCAAATTGCAAAAAAGAAACCCCAACATGAGCAATAACCTACAACAAGCACCAACCCATATAAAACTCGCAGTCGATTTAATTATGCTACTAGAGCAACACGATGTTGCTCCTGATGAAGTACTTAAAGCACTCGAAATAGTAAAAATCGACTTTGAAAAAAAGCAGAGTAATGAGCTAGCCTTGTGATTTTTGAATTAACAGTAACAACTGCGCTGTGGCGGTTGCATCGGCAAGCGCTCGGTGATGACTGGTTAAATTTAAATTAAAGTGCTTTGACAAATTACCCAACGAATACGATTTTAAACCTGCAAAGGCTTTACGCGACTCTACCACAGTGCACAACTTGGGCATTTTAAAAGGCACTTTTGCCATTTCGCATTCTTTTTTAATAAACCCGTAGTCAAAGTTAACATTGTGTGCAACAAAAATGCTTCCCGCTAATTTAGCCATTAAAGGTTGTACTATATCTGCAAATACTGGCGCATTACTTACCATGCTATCGCTAATACCGGTTAACGACGTGATAAACCCGGGTATATGTCGCTGTGGGTTAACTAAAGTAGTCCAGGTATCGATTACTTTGCCATGCTGTACTTTTACTAAGCCAATTTCGGTTATTTTGTTACCGCCTTTTAATGCGCCTGTCGTTTCTAAATCAACCACGCTGTAAATGCGATTGGGATCTATAAACCATTTAACAACGGCTATATATACCTCAAAGCCGACATTTTTTAAATTATCAATGGTGGTTAATTGGTTGCGCCTTAGCTTGTCGCCTGGTGCTTTTACTTCTTCAAAATGTACTTTGCCATTAGTAATAACCATTAAGTCGGGGTAGCCGTCTTTTAGCTGTAAATAATGTTTACTCATATTGGTTAAGTGATCGATTAACGCCTCAATTGGGCTATTTAAAATCAGCGCTTCTAGTGGTTGTAGTAGCTCGTTATGCCATTTAAATAAACCGTTAGGTTGATCAAAGTATTGCGCTGCATTTTTGCATACTAATTTAAGTAATGCCTGAGGTGTTTGGCACTGTGCTAAGCGCTCATCAATTTGCGCTGGTTGCGCTGCATAAAAGTTACCAAGCCTTAATACTTGCGGGTAAATATCAAACTCATTGCATGGCGGATAAGGGGTATCAATAAATAACTCGTGCCAAAATACTAAACCAAACAAACTTTGCCACAATGTGTTTTCGGTATTAAAAACCTGCATACCTTGGGCAGTGTAATAGTCGTTTACGCCTTGCTCTACTTCACCTCGGTATAACTCGTCAATTTCGAGTGTACATTGCGTGTCGGCAAGCATGGCACTTAAACGCGAACGTGTTTTTTTATTAAATTTACGCATTAAAAAGTCGTCGGCAAAATACAGTAAATCATCCGTTAGCGGATTTTCAATAATGGCTTCTAATCGTGCTTTTACCCACTCTTTATTACCAAGCCGGTATTGCTCTCTTATTTGAATTTCGTGTGCTTCGCTATCATCCACGCACCCTTCAAGTAAGCTAAAAGCAAGTTCGCTATTGGTATTTTTTAACTGTTTAAAAAGCTGTACTAATAACTTATTTTTAAGAGCAACGGCAATGGCACCGTGCGAAGCTTGCACTAAAACCAGCGGCGCTAGAGCAACGTAATCGCTCTCATCGGCTATATTTTTAAATGCTAATCGGTAACGGTTTAATAAATAGTTTGATTGCGCCTCGGCCTTAGTATCAAAGCGCGATAAGCTCTCGCTGTGCCCTTCACGCGTAGCGGTTAAACCTAAATCGCGCATTACAAAACGATTTTGATGATTCACATCACCACTGCTTAGTTTTCCTGCAAATAAAAACTCAAAATACTCGTAATAATCGCCGCGGTTATTAATTACATACTGGCTATAAAGCGGTGCAAGCTCATGCGGGCATGCTTTAAAAAACTCACGGGCAATATCCACCAGCGCGCCTTTCGCGGCACTTTTTTTAAAGCTTATTTGATCAGGATAATTACTTAGCAACTCCAGCAAAGCAGGTTTGGTTAAGTGCGCCAAAAGCTGTGAATAATGCAGCTCGTTTGGCTCAAATAAAATACCGGCTTTTTTTAGCGTATAAATAGCCTGATGCGGCGAGGTTATTTCTTCATAATTAAGCGACTGCGCCTGTACCAAATAAGGCTTGCGCGAATATACACGCGCCAACATGCACTGGCTTTGCTCATCTAGCTGGTTAATTTTACTAATAAATTCGCTGTGTTTAGGCTCAAGTAAATGCATACATTTACTTGTTACAAACTCGATAAGCTCTCTAAAATGCGCTAAATAGTATTTTGCTGGTAATTCTTTTTTCATAATACCGCCATAACTGTATATAAAAACAGTATCTAGTATTTGCACTTATTATTCAATCTTAAAGTTGTAATCAGTAATGCTTTGAGTTATCAGGCGTTAATTAGGATAAGATTTAGCACCATTAATAGTACTAATAATATTATTTTTTACGTTAATTATGATGCTGCAGCTCTTGCCGTTGCTGCCAGTGCGCAGTGGATTGCTAGCTTTGCAATCACTATGACCTTCTCTATTATGCTTGCCAATATAGGCCTTGCCAGTGCTTATGGCTTTTATGCGTTGTCGGCACTTATAAGTATATTTTTTGTTGTTAAATACATTAAAGAAACGCGCGGCAAAACGCTCGAATCTATGTGGTTTTTTAAAAGCGGTGATATTAATCGCCAGCAAAAAAAATAACGGGTGCTAACTACTTAGCGCCGAATCAGCAAGTATCAATCGAAATGAAACAAACCGGTTTAGGTGTTTCTATTGTTTGGGAAATTTAAAAAATGGTAACAGAATTCACCCCAGTGTCGGCTGCAATAGGCGGTGCATTAATAGGTATAGCGTGTACGTTATTACTGGTTTTATACGGAAAAATTGCAGGCATCTCGGGCATTGTTAAGTCTGTATTTGCTAAAGTAAGTTCGGGCTCTCGTTGGCAGCTATACTTTATTTTAGGGTTGTTGTTGGCAGGTGTAGCTGTAAGGGTATTTGCCCCTTCTTTATTAGAAGCCGAATTACAGTTGTCGCCTTGGCTTATTGTTGTTGCGGGGCTTTTAGTTGGCGTAGGTACAACTTTAGCTAATGGATGTACAAGTGGCCATGGTGTGTGTGGCATGTCGCGTTTTTCTACCCGCTCTTGGGTTGCAACGTGTACATTTATGCTCGTCGCCTTTATTACAGCAAACCTGGTAGGATAAATAATGAAAGCAATTATGATGGTTGTTATAGGCTTTATATTTGGCTTAGGGCTTATTATTAGCGGTATGACAAACCCCGCTAAAGTAATTAACTTTCTTACCTTTGGAAACCAATGGGATGCAAGCTTAATTATAGTGATGGCTGTTGCCATGCTAATAATGATGCTTACGTGGTTATGGGTTGCAAAAAAAGAGAAGCCACTCCTTTCAGGATCATTTAATTTAAGTGATTTAAAAAAAGTTGATGCGCGCTTAATTACTGGCTCAATACTCTTTGGTTTAGGCTGGGGTTTAAGTGGCATATGCCCAGGCCCGGGCTTGGTTCAATTAGTGTCTCTTAAAATGGAATTTTTGCTGTTTTTTGCGGCCGTGCTAGGCGGTATGTGGCTAACTAAAAAGCTTACTTAAGTTTGATTTTAGAGGCTGTTTAAGTAACCCATTAATACCAGGTGTTAATGGATTACTTAAAGGTAATTAGCCAGCACTTATTATCCGAATTTAGGCCTTTTAATACTCAAGACTAAGTGGCTAATTAATTGTGTAGAATAGCGCTAAAAAAACGCCCCTAAAAGGAGCGTTTAATTAAACCCAAAACAGATTAACTGTATGGATTGGTGCAACTTGGGATTATATTTATTAGGCTTTTTTCATACTGCCTTGCTCTTCAAGGCGAATATGCCAGCTAAACGCTTCTTCTAATAAATGAGGTGTGTGTCCGCCTCGCTTACAAGCGCGCTCATAGTAATCTAGCATGGCGTCACGGTAATCTGGGTGCACACAGTGCTTAATAACTTGTACAGCACGTTCACGTGGCGCTAAGCCGCGTAAATCGGCTAAGCCTTGCTCGGTTACTAATATATCAACGTCATGTTCGTTATGGTCAACGTGGCTTACCATAGGTACTACACTCGAAATAGCGCCATCTTTAGCAATCGACTTAGTAACAAATATCGCTAAATGCGCATTACGTGCAAAGTCACCCGAGCCGCCAATACCATTCATCATGCGAGTACCACAAACATGGGTTGAGTTTACGTTACCGTACATATCAAACTCAAGCGCAGTATTAATGGCAATGATCCCTAAACGGCGTACTATTTCAGGGTGATTCGACACTTCTTGCGGACGTAACACTAACTTATCTTTATATTCTGATAGGTTATTAAATACTTTTGCATTACAACGCTCTGATAAAACAATTGAACTGCCTGAAGCAAATTTAAGTTTACCGGCATCAATTAAATCAAAGGTCGAATCTTGTAATACTTCTGAGTACATTGTTAAATCTTCAAAATCAGAATCTAACAATCCCATCATTACCGCGTTAGCAATATTACCAATACCTGCTTGTAATGGCCCTAGGTTTTCTGCCATACGCTTTTGTGCTACTTCTTCTTTAAAAAAGCTCACTAAGTGGCTGGCAATAGCCGCTGTATCTACGTCAGGGTCGGTAACTGTTGAAAACGAATCGCTCTGATTAGTAAAAACAATGCCAACAATTTTAGCAGGATCAATTGGAATAGCCGTGCTACCAATACGATCATCTACTTTAGTTAAAGGAATTGGTTGGCGCACAGGGCGATACGAAGGAATATATATGTCATGCAAGCCTTCAAGTTCAGGGCTGTGCAACATATTTATTTCAATAATCACTTCTTTAGCAAAAATAGCAAAGCTTGCAGAGTTTCCTACCGAAGTAGTAGGCACAATATGGCCTTCTTCAGTAATGGCTACCGCTTCAATAACCGCCACATCAGGCATAGTTAATTGATGATTACGCAACTGCTCAACGGTTTCTGATAAATGCTGATCAATAAACATTACTTCGCCGTTATTAATCGCTTTACGTAATGTGCTATCTACTTGAAAAGGCATACGGCGGGCTAGCACACCCGCTTCTGTAAGTAGTTTATCTAAATCATTACCTAACGACGCACCGGTCATTAGGTTTATTTTCATTGGGTTATTTTTAACACGCTCAACCAGTGCTCTTGGCACGGCTTTAGCTTCACCGGCACGAGTAAAGCCACTCATGCCTACTGTCATTCCATCTTTAATAAATTGGCTAGCTTGTTCTGCTGACATTACTTTTTGGTGCAGATTGCTATTGCGGATACGTTCTAACTGCATACTACTGAGCCCCTTTTTAATTTGGCGTTATTTTAAGTATTACAGCGCACTTCGCAATCTAGACTTAGGTCGCATTTACTAAATTAAGTTACGCAAACACAGAATAAAGTGCCTTGGTGGTAGCAATCTACTTTAATGTACGAACATTTATATAAATTTAATATGCTGATATAGCGTAAGTTTTAAGTGAGTATTTAAAGTATGGGATTAAAATTGGAAAAAAGTAGAATAATGAGAGAAAAATAAATTGAATAAAATGTAGTTTAAAAATTGGCTTAATTATAAGTAATTAGTTTATACACCCAATGTTGTTTGAAGTATAAGTTGGCATAAGTACAAACGAGCTTATTGGGCTACAGCTCCGTTAGTGTAGTGTATGTTGGCATAATATTGAAGTAAAAATTGGCATAATGTTACCAAATACTGGTTTTAGAGCCAACCACATAAAAATACTGTCAAGTTTAGTTGGCTGCTATGTGCCATGAGCCGACTATCAGCCGTAACTCGTTTCTGCCCCAAAACGTGTTAAAGCAATTATTCTATAGGTCGGCTTTGAGCGATAACCGGACACTGAAAAAGTTAAATTTATTCCTGTGTTTTAAGTAGAAATCTAATTTTGTCCAATAACATTATTAAACGCCGTTTTGGGGCAAAATAACATGCTTAATTCCTAGCTGTTTTAATTACTTGTTTACAAAGGTAATTATTGGTGAAATTATCAGGGTATGTAATATACGCCGTTTCGGTGTGTTATAAACCACCAAAATGGTGTTCAATAAGCTGTTAGCTGTTTTGCTATGTTCTAGGCTTTTTTCAAATAAAAACATCGACTTTCTTTTTGTCGGTTAACAATAAAGCAGCCTTTTCTTGATATAAATCAAAAGTATCGTCTGATATAAATTTATCAAACGTATTAATTATTTCTTTCATGTAAGAGGCTCTTACTTGATAAGTCTGACGTTCAGGATATTCTTTAGCAAGTCCATCTAATTTCTCTGAACTATTAGAAAAATACTCCATAACATTAATTTTTTTATCAGGATCTACATCCCCTCCACCATAAGAAAGGATCCTAAGTTTAGACTCTAAACTATTCATATCTTCTCTTTTTTTGGATATTATGGGGTTTCCTGACTTACCTAATCTAACTGGTTCATCACTATCGTATTTTTGTGTGTATTCTCGTTCCATTTCATTCACATTTTTAACAATACTATGAAGTTCTTTTATACTCATATTAGAAAAGTTGAGCTCTTCTTTTTTAAATACTTTTTCATATGCACTTCCCTCAATTAATGATGAATCAAAAGCATTATTGTCTTTTTTTTCTTTAACTTTAGGATCAAGGTGAGTTGTGTTTATATTAATTTTTAAGCCACTTTCGCTTGTTTTAGTAGAAAAGCTTTTTATTTTTTCATCATCACTGTTTGTAAAAATAGATATTTTACTTTCAAATAGAGTAGGTAGTAGATTGGTGCTGATTTTCATAAAAATCCTTTTTCATATGTCGTTTTCTTTTATCGACATAATTTTATAAAACTTAAGCTTTTATTTTAGATTGTTTTCTATTAACGACTCATAGGGCTGAGTCGTTAATAGAAAGTTTAACTAGCCACCAGATCTTACTTCATAAGTAATTCCACCATAAGTAGATCCAGTTGTTGTTTTATTTTCAACTTCCCAATAATAAGTGCCTGCATTAAAGATAGAAGTGGAAACTGCTACGCTATATCCGCCAGCAACTCTATCTCCATTGCTATCAACCAAAGTCACTTTGAAATCATGTCCGTCATAGTTTCTTAAAATTGCAAAACTGAATCGCCCCGTGTTTGCCAGAGACTCAATAACTTGAGAAACTGGAACTATGAAAAAATCAAATCGCTATACATCAGAATTTCGTGAACGTGCAATTAGGCTTGTTACCACACAACAGCATGAATACCCTTCTCTTTGGGCTGCGCTAGTATCGATTTCAGATAAACTGGGATGTACCCCAGAAACACTTAGAGCATGGGTCAAGAAATCTCAAGCTCAACCGTCTAAACCCTCTTCTAATACGCAATCAACTGAAGAACGCCTTGCCGTCTTAGAGCGCGAGAATAAAGAGCTCAAGCGAACGAATGATATCCTGAGGCAAGCTGCCGCTTTTTTCGCCCAAGCGGAGCTCGACCGCAAACAGAAGTAATAGTGGATTTTATTGATGCTTGCAGAGAGCATTACGGTGTCGAGTCAATTTGCAAGGAATTGCCGATTGCACCATCAACGTATTATTCTCATAAACAGATACAAAGAGAGCCTGAGCGACTGTCTAACCGCAAAAAGCGTGATGCTGAGCTGATAATACTCATTCGCGAAGTGTGGGAGGATAATATGTCAGTTTATGGTGCAAGAAAAATATGGAAGCAGCTACAGCTTGACGACCATCAAGTCGCCCGCTGTACAGTCGAACGATTGATGCGAGTTATGGGAATTCAAGGTGTTCGTCGGGGTAAAGCACATAAGACAACGATACCTGACGAGCAACAAGATAAGCCACTTGATTTAGTTAATCGTCAATTTACTGCTGAGCAGCCAAATCAACTTTGGGTAGCTGACATCACCTATGTTGCCACATGGAGTGGGTTTGTTTATGTCGCTTTCGTGATAGATGTTTTTTCACGATACATTGTAGGTTGGCGTGTATCAACGACAATGCACACAGAGCTTATTCTTGATGCGTTAGAGCAAGCTATTTGGCATCGTGGCAACCCCGAAGGGTTAATTCACCACAGCGACAGAGGCAGCCAATATTTGTCTATACGATACACTGAGCGACTTGCTGAAGCTGGAATTCAAGCGTCTATAGGCAGTGTGGGTGACTCTTATGACAATGCATTGGCTGAAACAATAAATGGATTATTTAAAACAGAGATTATTCGCAGAAATGGCCCGTGGAAGAATGTTGATGCTGTTGAATACGCAACGTTAGAGTGGGTCAATTGGTTTAATAATCAACGCTTATTATCTTCAATTGGGTATATTTCACCAGCTCAATATGAAACAGACTACTATGATAATTTAAACGAGTCAGGTAAAGTGGCCTGACTTAAACAAACTGGTCTCCGATGAACTCGGGGCGATTCATTTGTATACATTCGACAGCGTGCCTATTATCTCATTTTGTCATACACAGTTTTCATCTAAAATAACCTGTTGCGCCTTTAAAAATAGGCGTATACGCTTTGTTTACACCCGTATACATCAGAGGTATTTTAGAATGGCTATTCTAAGCATCCGAATTGACGATAAATTAAAAGAGTCTTTAAGTAGTGAGGCGCAAAAGGAAGGTATTTCTTTATCTGAATATGTGAAGAAATCACTGGAAATTAAGAGCGTTGATACTCATATACTAGCAACAGAGAAAAACTTAAAAAGCTCTGTTGATAGTATTAAAGATTTAGCGCTCGTCTCTCAGGAGACTGTACACGAAGTTGAACTAAATATTCAGCGGCTAAATGAATCGCTTAAAAATGCAAATCACTTAAAAGAAATCAAAAAATTGAAATGGATATTGATTTCTATATCCCTCATCTTTGTATCAATCTCGATCCCAATATTTCACTTTAATATTGCTTATTTCAAAACCTTCTTTTATTAGGCTTTATCCTGAATAATTTAAGGCCTATGAGCCAAGCCTATTAGTAAATATTCCAGTTACCGGAAAGCCTTTGCCGTCCAACACCTCTGTATTAAGCTTTTCACTTTACGATGAATTACCTTCAACAACTTAATTTAAATAAACTTTTTAAAGGCGTTTTCAAAAGACTATAAGTGTATAATTATGGCGCAGGTTTTGCAGTTAATATCACTCATACGATCATACTAAGGAAAAGAACCTATGCGAGTTGATGCAAACGTACATTATTTTAATGGGAACCAGCGTACCAAGCCTTCAACAGAGGCCTCAACGTCATTTTCGGCTGCATTAACAGCAGCACAAACAGACAATGATAAGACTGACAGCAGCACAAAACAGGCGGATTTCACTAGTATGACCCGGCAAGAAATGCGGGACTGGGCCAACACTCAAATCCGCAATGGAGAAATGTCTCTCGATGACGGCAGGCCTTTCATGGCTATGACTATGAAAATACCCGTAAATGGAGGCGAACTGGCAGGTGCACACAGTGATGAAACACGATATAACTTCATTCAAAAAACGCGTGATGGCATCCAAGGCGCACTGTCACGCAATGACGAGACTACTTTGAAGATGTTAGAATCAGCTATGTCTATCATGCAAGACAAAAGTACTGGTGTTAACATTCGTATTTAGAAATATAAAAAGGCCAGAATGTCTGGCCTACATCATTAATAAATCAAAGAATACTGATCTGGACTGACATAGTATTCCATGGCGAATTAGTCGAAGTATTTTGGTATTTGAATAATCCGTTTTGATGACCATCGACATTGTATTCATTGAGGAAACCCACGACAGTTTGCCCAGCGGTACAAGGCCATGTGTAATTACTACCAGTCACACAAACAGGCGTACTTGAGTACATTGTGGAACTCGGAAGTAACCCACCGTTCATCCAAGCAATATGATTATAACCATAACCAATTTCTAAAACAGCAGTACGCAGCTGCTCTCCCCCATGATCACATGCAGTTGTTGTCATACCAACAGTGGACTCCCACCCACAATCAGTTGAACCAACAGCATATACCCACATTGAAGATAGCGGCGGAGCTGATGCTCGAGCCATTAATTCAGACTCCATGCGGATGTTTTTGATTTCGGCAGGAGCTGGAGCATTCTGACTAGTGAGTACAGGAAGGGAGGTAATTACTTGTTGACTGCGCGGAACTTCCTCAGCATAACTCATATTACTTACACCAGTTGCTATGACTACAGATAGCAGGCAATTAATTAAATTTATTTTCATAGTCCTTGAATTTCCCTTTTAATATCAATTGAAAGGTATTCATAGTTCACGCCTTTAGCATTGTCAAAAAATGAAAACATAATGATAAATAATTAATTTTTATATTTGTTAACTGATAGCAGAAAATCAAACACAAGACCTTCATCCAACAACTGAGTTTCACCGGTGAAACTTTAATTTTAGCGGCTAAAATAATGGGGTATCACACTTTGACCTGCAATACCCCCTACCTAACAATTAACCTATTAAACTTATAACCAATTGGGCTACAGAAATGTTAACGTCGCACCATCCGTGTTCCTTTATCCTGATAGACTGTAGCTGGCCTGATCAAGCTCACTAAAGCGGTTTGATGCCGTGATAACGTCTTGTGCTGAACTCTGAAGTGTTGCCGGTGATCGTGAGCACGTAGATGAAGCGTGGCCGGGCGATATTATTGGTTTGCATAACCACGGGACGATTCAAATTGGGGATACGTTCACATGGGGCGATGAATTCAAATTCACCGGTATTCCAAACTTTGCGCCTGAGTTATTCCGCCGTATTCGTTTAAAAGATCCGTTGAAGCAGAAGCAATTATTGAAGGGTTTGGTGCAGCTTTCAGAAGAAGGTGCGGTACAGGTGTTCCGCCCGTTGGCTTCAAACGATTTAATTGTGGGTGCCGTGGGTATGCTGCAGTTTGATGTGGTTGTGCACCGCTTGCGCGCCGAGTACAAAGTAGAAGCGCTGTACGAAAATATTCAGGTTGCCACCGCGCGCTGGGTATATTGCGATGACGCCAAGAAATTCGAAGAGTTTCAACGCAAAGCGCAACACAACCTCTCCATCGACGGCGGTAATGCACTAGCCTACATAGCGCCCACCATGGCGAATTTATCGCTCACGCAAGAACGCTTCCCGGAGATTACGTTTACGCACACCAAGGAAGTTTAGAAGATGGGGTCGTTGTCCCTGTTCTCTGGCACCTTTTTGAAGATGGGGTCGTTGTCTGTGTTCTCTGGCTCCTTTTCAACATCAGTTGAGGGACACACAACGCAGACAACGACCTTTACTTTTCTAAAGCATAACACTTGGTTTGGTAAGCGCTAGAAAGTTCAGCTAAAGCCGCATAGTAATTTTGGTGCCAGAGAAACGCGACAACGACCCCATTTTCTATAATGCCGAGCAGCTCGCCCCAACCGTATTTGGAAGCAAGCCTTTCACACGAACATCGAAGCTAAGCTCACCGGTCTCGCCTGGGCCCAACTGCCCCGTAAACTGCCATTGCAATCCGCCTTCGTATCCTTGAGCATTCGCTCCATTTGGAGTTGCAACTTGGCAAGCCGATATACCACTCGGCAGCGTTCCCGGACAGGAAATTGGCTGAGCAAGCTCAGTGAAGGCTGGTACTTGGTCGTAAATTACAACCTCATCCAAATCCATTGTCCCATCGTTAGCAAAGAAAACAGAGTAGCGAATTACATCACAAGGCTTTGCCTGGTTGCTCAATAAGCCTACAGTATCTACATCATCGGCTGTACCGCTTACACCATCGGGACCAATATTACGCACCAACTTATCCAACCGTAAGCGCCCACTCTGCACACCCGTATTATCAAAAGCTACAGCCGAATCCACACGCGCAGTTCCCGAAAGCGCATTATCAGCAGTAATCTGAACTTGATGAAACGCACCAACTGGTGCATTTGCTGGTACAAATACCCGCAGTACTAAACAAATTTCATCACCCGCCACTACGCTTATATTCGTTATTGGCGCGCCCACACTAACATTCTGCGAGCACGATAGATCTTGATACAGCGTTTGCGCCCAATCTAACGTATTTGGCGATTGCGCCTCCACAGTAGCGGAGAAATCTACAACACCTGAAGTTTGTGCTTTATAACGATGATAATAATTGATAGACGAGCCCGGCTCAGAAACACCTTGGTTATCCGGCTCAAGCACAGATTTAGGCACAACACCAAAATTAATATCTTCCCAAACCGTGATCGCCGAGGGCACCACAAAACTCATTTGCCCATCGTCGGCGACAGCCGAATCAACAATGCCCGTGCCCGCATCTTCACTAACCAAGAAAACGCCACCCGCCGGTTGCACCAAGATACAAGCTTGGTTACCAGAATCAGCAATATCAAATTTCAATTGCCAACTGCCATCACCCGCAGTAACCGTTCGCGCAAGCTCGGGAGCCGATGTATTACATTCACCTGGAGCGGTAACGCCAGCAAATGCCCGCACCAACGCCCCCGCAACGCCTACTTCAGAACCATCAATTAAGCCATTATGAGCCGTGCCTGATCCTGTGCCATTATCATTGAAAACCATACCGCGAAGCGTTGCGCCATCAGGCTCGAAACCAATATTTATCTCATAATCTTCAATTTCGCCATCAAGCGCTAACTGGTCCGAAAACGGGATATCTTGCTCACTCGAAAAACGGAAGCGGGCAAACGTGTTCCCCAGTTGAGCATTCGGCGGTACGAATACCTGAACAGTAATGATACCATTTACCGGATTAGTATCCGCAGCACCATTATCTCGCAGGTTGATCACAACATGCTCGCCAATGCCGTTAAATGAACCATCTTGGTTCCAATCTATCCACCCTTGGAGGTAACCTGAACCTACAGTTGCCTCATCTACTTCAATACTGATTGTCGCCTGTTCTCCCGGAACAAAACGAGCAGGTAACAACACGCCTTCATCTTCAACGTGAGCATCCGCATTCGCAGAATTTGTTGGTCCAAGCCGAGGGCTAGGTCGAACAGCCCCGATAAACGGTGTATCCGCTTGCGGCTGCCATGATGCCTGAGAAATCGATGTTATAGGTGTCGCGATACTTGGTTTACCGCCCGCAGTAGCCTCATAACGAAGATAATGGCCACCACTATCAGGGTATGATGCGGGCAAATCGCCAAAATCAATCTGTACCGGAACACCAAAACCGATAGCTTGTATTCCGGGATCTATCAACTGCTGCGAGGTAAAAGAAACATCACTTGTTACCGCTAAAAACGAACCACCACCACTACCAGCAGGCGCTACCCGAATTTGTTGGCCAGCAAGCTCCCACACCATACTTATATCAGCACCAGGAGAAACTTCAATTAACTCCCACGGAGCGCCATTCGAGCGCATTACTAACTGCTCACCAGCATTCGTACTTTCGGCATCTACCACTACCAAACCCATTGGTACTTGAACACCATTAACGCGCTTTTCCCAAACAATATCAAAAGAGTGGCCGGTTCCTGATAAATTCGCCAAACCTACCGGATTCACTCCCGAATACGCAATTTGAAACGCATCGCCAGCCCCAGTGCCGGAAACATAAGGCTGCAGTGGCGCAGTAATATTCCCCAACAAGGCGCGAATTTCTACATTCCCAAATTCCCAACGCTTCGAAACCCAATCACCCGGATTAAATTCATCAAGAGTGCCGCAGCCCCAATCTAACCAATACATAGTGCTTAAAAACGCTCCGGAACCAGAACTAGCTAAGCCAGAGCCAGTAATATCGGTTCCCGTTGGGCATACTTCTGGTGATTCAATAACTTGCAGATTTATCGTAGCTTCATCATCTTCCACAGGTGTCCGTGGGCCGTTACCTGGCCGTGAATTTGGATCTTCCCCCGTACCCGAAATAATTTCCGTAAACAAAGCCCGAGAGCCTGGAGCGTTTGCTATCCCTTTAATCTCAATAGTCCGTGTTTCATTCGCAGGAAGAAAGCCAATAGTCCATAATCCTGTACCTGCATCGTAACTACCCTCGCCCACAGCTTCGGTGAAATTGAATAAATCGGAAGGAAAGGGGAACTCTACCTGAACTGCGCCTGAACCTGCGGGCCCTTGGTTTTCTACTACTAATTCAAATACCGCTTCTTGGCCGAACTCAAATGAAGGCGTTCCATCAATAAAGCCCCCCGAAATTTCAACATCAAGCGATAAATCAACATCAAAACTCCAAGTACTGGAGAGAAACCCAAAAAACGCGGCACTGTCATATCGCCCATCCACGGCATCAGCAATAATTAACGAAACCCGATACGTTTCCCCTGAGGTAACCGGCTCAGCAACCGTTATTGGCGAGGTAAACCCGTTCAACGCGATATCGGTTCCAGCAGGCGTTGCGAGTAAATTCTGCCGATAAAAAAGAGCACTTCCACACGTTCCCGATCCACTCTGGTTAGGTTCGCCAATTGTAGAACCGTTGATATTATTGATAGTAATCGTGGTACCACTACCTGGTTCTATGGCCATATTTTTGGCCGTTGTAAACTCACCACCCTCGATGAAAATACCAAAGGCATCATTATACTGAGAACACGCATAATCAGGGTATTCTTCAGAACCAAATACAAGAGTAAGGTTGAGTCGGTCCCGTTCTGGGGTTACGTCAAAAGAAATAACCACAGGGTCGTTCGTGGCTGTTGATTGCACCACACTTGAAAGCAAGGTATTAGCACTCGTGCCTAGTGCTCGATCAAGGAAAAAGCTCGCTGGGCTAGCTATGTCATTCACAGAACCGGTAGCAAGCAAAATACCTTGGGTAATACCAATCGAAGGCCCTGCATTCTGAAAAAAACCTATTTGCTGGCGGTTCACGTTGCCTGAATCGGTTAACCCGTGCTCAACAACCAAGTTCTCAATGATAACATCGCTAAATTCTGCAGGTCCCAAAAGAGCATTAGTCATTTGCGCCCTGCCCGCAGGTGTATTGAACAACGCATTAATGTCTGCTGCATGTACAGCCGATAACAACGATATTGATCCAGCAGCAAGAACCGCGGCTTTAACTGATTTTTTTTTCATTTTTAGCGCACTCTCAATCCGAAAATGAGTATGGCCTGCTCACCGGCCTGCAATACACCGATATCTGCCTGAATATCGCCAACACCACCATCATTCGGTGTCGTTACATCCGCATTACAGGAACCACTTGGGCTACTGCAATTAAGGGCCGTCTGGAAATAAGTGGTATAAGCTTGAGTTCGGTCGTTAATCAGTACATTAAATACCGGCTCAGCACTTTGATTTCGAGCCGTTAAACGATACAGAACACATTGCCCTGGGTGCACCGGGAAAACACTAGTGCTAAAGCAGCTATCACCCGTGCAGGCCAACGGGCCATCAGGAACACCATCACAATTACTATCCAAGGCTTGCTCTTTAAAGATAAGCGTGTTGCCTTGGCTCGTTGATGTACTATCAGTAACCGAACGTTCTAAGGTATCCGTGCCTACAGTAGTAGTGAGGGTAATCGTTTTAACATTAATATCCCCAAGCACCGCCGAGGCAGGAGCAAAAACTCGTACATGCACGGTAATTGATTCGCCAGGTAAAAGAATTTCATCTCCATTATCAGTTCCTAAAACGCCACCTAAAGGTATTGTTTCATCTTCTGGGCCCCAAACACCGTTACCATCATCTTCATACACCAATACAGCCCAACCATTGTCATCTTCAGCCTGTGGCGTTGCTGTGAGTTGAATACTCGAAAGCGGTACAGTTCCTGTATTTTTAATCTGATGGGTATAACTAACACTAGAACCCGGAACAACTTGGTTAAATTGATCTGGGGAAAATGAAATATCAGGCGCGCCGAGTATTTCTACCGCATCCAATTTAATATCTTGTGCGGCACTCAACAACGATGACGCACGAAAATACAGATCATATACATCAACCTCAGCATTTGCAGCCGTTTGCACATGCGCACAAACCAACTGGGCTGAGCCCGCTGGAATAATATCAGTTACATCAATCGCGTTACCCAGAGATGTACAATCCCCAGCCCCACCATCGCGATAAAAACTCACGAGCCACCCAGGATATAGAGTACCAGCCGCAAAGTTAGTGGTACTTGCAGCGAGTTGATATTGGTCTTGACGATCACCGGTGTTATTCACATACAAGGTAAACGTTCCAGTATTACCCGGCATTAATGAAATCGTGGTTACTGCTGTTGGTTCCGGGCCTACACCTGCACCAGGCGCGCTTCCAGCACTCAGCGGCAAATTATTCGTGATATCAACCGTTGCCGGTACCACAGAAAGTAAGATATTACTTACCGCATTGGTTACAGTAGTATCAACATTAGAGGTAGCTGCTAACGTCAGTTCATAAGGGCCACCTACTGCATCGGCCGGCAATTCCACTTCAACAACTACAGGTAAACCACAACGGGTATTGTCTGCGCTCGTAACAAAACGGCCAGAACACGCACCGGTATCAAAATTAGGCAAAGGTATAGGGCCGGTATCTACTCGGCCACTGTTCGAAGTATCCAACAAAGGCGTTGCGCCATCTGCTTGTAACACACGTACAATGGCGTTATCAGGAAATGGGTTTGCTAAGCTAGCGCCAACGCGGTTCAGTGCCCGATCAACATTTAAATCAAAGGTATCAACACCATCACCTGTGTTCCAAATATAGTTAGTAAAACGAATCACCGCGCCTTGCCCAGCTGCCGCGATCTCAACGCGATTTCCCGAATCCAAACTATCATCCACACCGATGTTTATATCAGTAGAGCTATCGTTCACAACCACGCTTGGAGCAGTGGCGGATGATTTTATTTGAAAAGGTACTACGTTGGTATCAAACGGGGTTATTGCGCCACCTACAGGCCCTGAACCGCTTTGCGCATACACAACGGTATTGTCTTCATTGTTATAATAATACCCTGCAATATTCAGTATCCGTCCACCAGTCGAAATACCGCCAACAACCTGTACAGCAAATTCGATATAACCTTCGCCACCAGGCGGTAACGTTGCTAATTCAAACCGCACTCTATCCTGACAATCTACATTTGCAGCTGTGCCATCATATGCACAATAGGAAGCGGGTTCGGTTCCTCCCCCCTCGACGCCATCATCGTCATCAGTTAAAGCGGTATTACCCGTTTGGCTCCAGCGGCCAGAACCAGGCACATACTCAAACCCACCGGTTTGCGGTTGGCCTTGTCCATCAAAAAAAGTTGTCGGTAAAATATCTTCCAATACCACCGACGAGGCTGTGAAATTAGAAACATTTCGATACGCTAAACGCACCGTATAAGGGCCACTGGGGGAACCTCCAACACGCACAGGCATTGATTTCAAAACCTCGATTAGAGGCCCTTCAATAAATTCAACACTATCAACTACCGTTTGGTTTAAGGTATTGTCATCAGAGCTAGTTGCTTCAAGTTCTATGGCAGAAAGTAAAACCGAGCCAGCAGCCCCATTCGCAATCACTTCAATCACTAAACCCCAAGTTTCACTTGGATCTATTGAGTTTGTGAGGTTGGGTAAACATGCGCTGCCATCATCACTACTCAATAAAATTTGACCCGGGTCAGGCCTGCCATCCAGATCAGTATCAGCATAAACGCGCCACTCTGAAACTTGAGCATCCACCGCGCTCACACAAATCTGATATCTATCAGCAACATTACCAATATTCGAAATTGTGTGTGCAAAGTATACCGGTCGATCAGAAATAGCAGGTAAGCGTTGATCAGTTAAAAACTCAAATGCAGGCACTCCCTGAATTAAAGTTTCAACTATATTAGACGTAATACTCCGCTCTTCAGTGGCCTGAGAGCATGAGTCGTCGATGCAAGTACGGTATGTTGCCGATGCTTGGTTTTTAATTACCGTACCAGCGGGTACTACGTCCGCTACCGCGGAATAGGATAGCCCACTGAATAATACAACCAATATAGTTGTGAAAAACCACCTTGTTATTTGCATCGCCACTCAACTTCCCCTATCGAATTGGTTCCGGCGCAACAAACGCCTCTTCATCTGCATCTTGAACTACTCGTAGCGATAACGGACGCCCGTTTGAATCTAAAAGCATCAGTTCTACACGGCGGTTGTAAACTCGTTCAGACACATTGTCATCCGTTGAAAGCAACATTTCCTGACCTGCCGATCCTGTCACCATACGATCTCGTGAAACTCCGTTTTCAGTAAAGTAACGGATCACTGCTTGTAACCTTTCATTGGCTAAACTCAAGTTATAATCAGCATTACCTAACTGGTCGGTAAACGCCTGCATACTGATTTTGTACTCCGGGTTCGCTGCCATGATGTCTAAGTTTGGCTGTAAGCGCAGCTTCTCAGCATCGTTTAACTCGCCCCTATCAAAGCCAAAATAGACCGCAGGCTCCCAACGCGTGGTAATCTCCTCTATCATGGAGTTTACTACCACCACAGAATTAAAAGGCGCTTGGGGTGCTTCACACATTAAATCGTAATCAGCATACAGTTCATCCATACTGGCGCAACCTGATAAAGCCCCCACAAGAAATAACATGCTCAATAATGGTTTCTTTTTCATTAGTTTGCTCCAATAAACGAACGTATGCCGGCAGCTGTATTGCCAATCCAGGCAAAATCATCAGCGCTAATTTTATAATCCAAGCCAATATGGAGGCCTTGCGCATTATAGCCTTCAGGATCTAAATCATTATCTTTAAAGCCACGTACATTATAACCAACACCCATACGCAGATTCTTTCTAATCAAATAGTTAGCGCTTATTCCATAACTAAAGCGTTGCTCATTCTCATCACGAGCACTCATAATACCAGCGCGAACATCGATATCTAAACGCCGAGTCACACCCCAAATAACCCGACCATCAGCAATATAAATAGCATTGCTTAGCGCTAAATCATTTTGCTCAAATGATTGCCACTTACCACCAATTCGGCCCGACAGCACAAGATCGGCTTTCAATTCCAAGTTATGGTGATTGCTTAATACATGAGCAACGCGATCTGGCCCTAAATCGCCGCCCCAATGTTTACGCCATTGATACATGAACATTGAATGATGCTTGTTATCGAGTCGAGGCCGACGAGCAAAACCAAGCGTTACAATATGATCGCCATTTCGTGATTCTGTATCAGAATATTGAACCCGCATATCATTCCGAATCACACCTGACCAATTCTGCGAAATACGCCAAATATTGGCCAAGGAAACACCGTAATAACGGCGGCCGTTACCGAACCGAGTTTCAACTCGTCCAAGCGTTCGCCGATTCGCCGACCGAATATCCTCGAAACCTAAAGAATATGCCGTAGCGGCTTGGCTCTCATTACCATCAAGTACCCGAATCCATTCCACCGACGGGCTCCAAGTTAACCCTGGTTCGATTTCAAAGGCAGAACGAACACCATTCGCTAACGCTACGTCCTGCCCATCTTGGGCACCACGCAAGCGGTATTCAGAGAATAGGTCGGTATTACTAAATGCCCGCGTACGAACACCCGCAACAAACTGCTCCGTTTCTACATCCGAGGTAATTTGATTCATTCCCGCAATGCTATTCAAGAACTCATAACGAGCATAAAAACCTGTATTCTGCGTAATCGCCAGATCAGCATCTGCGGCTATCCGTTGCTTACTTGAGTCGCTAAACGCTTGCTCATATTCCGCACCAAGCGTTAGCGGTTTACCAAACACATCAAAACCACTCGCCAGACCTAAAATATAAGTGCCAAAACGATCATCCCCGTCAGTATCCCGCTGCTCAATAGCACGCGAACCTACGGTAGCCCGAACATTATCAAACTGGCGTAGCGCGAGAAAAGCAACGCTACTTTGTTCTGCATCAGTGCTCAAATCTTGTGTTTTTCGAGCTTCAAATCGAGCAGAAGTTCGTGAAGAAATTTGCTGTTCATGTTCAGCGCGCAGTTCTTCTCTAGCTTCACCAATACCTGAGGTAGGATTACGGAAGCCATCATTAGCGCGAGCCCAACGAATATCAGTAAAGCTGCCGTTTTCCCATTGGTGTTGCAAACCAACGCTCAAAGCATCGCCATCTTCATCAATTAGATTTTGCATCCGCCCGTATGAAGCAAAAGCACGCGTGCGATTCCCCAATTCATAAAGCGAAGTAACACTCGATAAACTATAACCGTCAATATCATGTGAGTTCTCAGTGAAGCTGCCGCTTAGGGTCAAAGAATCAGAAAGCTTATGCTGCAAGCGCGCACCATACACATCGTAATCCACACTGCTACCATCAACATTGTAGGTAATACGTAAAAATACAGGGTTGAACTCATCGTCAACTGAGGGAATGACATCAAAGAAACGTAAATCACCCGTGAAATAATTTATCGAGTAATCAACGCCTCGGCGCAGCGGCCGTGTCTCTATAACTAATCCAGGATTATTTCTATCGCGAACAATAAATTCTATAATTTCAGATTCACGAACTGGCGGCGCTGAAGTTTGGTACAACAATGCCGTACCGTTACCCCGAATTTCTTCAGTTACTTGCTGATAATCAACTTTCGCACCAAACAACTGAAGCCGAGTCGTTTGATTATCAAAAGTGAGATTGGCCCCCGTTAGAATTTGCTGAATACGCCCAACATCTTGGAAATCCGTATTCGCATCAGTAACAAAATCGCCCCAAAGTAACGAACTCGCACCACGTTCTACACGAGCATACACACGGCTTTGGCTTTTTGCATCATACCCACGAATAGATGCATCACCAGAAACCGGATAATAATCACCAGGGTTAAGATCACGGCGTATCTCTTCTTCATCACTCAATGCGCGTTCGCTATCAAAAGCCAACGTTAGGGTTGTACGTTCACCTACAGAGCCCGTTACAAACATACCGCTCTCTAAACCCGATTGTTCTTGTTCGATTGATTCAATATCGGCTGGAACATCACCATTATTGGTAAAATCACCCCAAACTTTTTTCGCTGAAATATAACCCGTAGCGAAAAGTTCGCGGACTGGTGTTATTTGCTGCACCGCAATACTGTCGTTCAAATCGTTAAAGCGAGCATGCACATCTCGAGAGCCTGTTTGAAAAGAGCTAAGTAGATGAATAGTCCCTTTCCCATCAACTATGCGTACCTGTTGGCCCATGGTATCCGGTTGCAAATCCGCTTCCGCAAAACGTAAATCATTACCTAATAAAGTAACTACATTAGAACCACTTGCGTGATAGCCCTCACTATCAAACAGCTCAATTGTAATCGGCATACGAGTTGTGCCGCCATCAGCAAAAAACGGTTCATCCTGAGCGGTTAACTGCAGGGCTTTTGCCGATCCCGGGCGCACAATCATAGTATCAATAAGCGTGCGTAAATTACCAAAGGGGTCTACCGCTTGAACAACAACATGGTTCTCGCCTGGCGTAAACTGCAAGCCATACCAAGTTACAACTTGCCCTTGCTCAGAAATATTTTCGATTTGCTCACCGAGCTGCTCTTTCGCTACTGCCTTGCCATTAATAGTCAACTCTGGTGTAACGCCCGCTTGCACAACAACCTGCAAACGGCCATCGCGGCTAACGCCGTTTTCAGGCCACAGTACCACGCCTGCTGTTGCTTGTTCACTGGTAATAATACGAGCTTGATCAACAGATTCAAGCATCTCAGGAGCATCGGCCAACGGTGAAGTGAGTTGCCCTTCAGCTATTGAAGTTTGTGGCGTCTCGCGCTCAGCAGACCGCATCGGGTCCAAACCACGGCTCAACGTTTCATCGTAAAAGCCACTACCTAAATCACCACCAGCACCGGCACTTCGAATACGTGTTCCAGCAGCTCTGTTGCGCAGAGGATCATTGGCGAGAATACTATCGTAAACCCACTCACTATTTGCGTTTTCTCTACGCGCTTCAATATCCGCCCGCACACGAACGATATTCCGAGCATCAGGGCACGCAATGGCAAAATCAGCTCGATGCATTTCTCCGGGTACTAAATCAACGAACCGGCTTGTTCCATCTCCTGCGTGACGTGTTGTGATCGGTTTTAAAGTAACGCCAGCCGGCATTGTGGCAGGGTCGACAGCAAGTGTTTTTAAACCTGGGCGTAAACCGTGAATACTAAACATGCCATCTTCGTCGGTTACTACCCATGTTCCATCTTGTAGATACAAACGTACACCAGGAATAACCCACTCACCGAGCTCCTGAGTACTTGAGCACGTAGTATCTACAAACACCTTACCAAATATAATACCGCGATCAGATAAAACTCCCTCGTTCCGAACCGTCACTGAAGCTTCTGCTTCATTTGATGTAAATAAAAAGCCACCCTCGTTACGAGCAGTTACATTGGCTTGGTTAACTAATCGACCATTATTTACAGCTACCGACGCGCGCATTACATACGTAATATCAAGCGTAGCACCTGGCTCCAATAATAAATTCGCCCCGTTTTCATCACGTATTCGAGGAAACACTAAATAACCGCCCTCATCACGAACGGGATCTGGTAACTCTATCGCCACACCGTTCCCTACTGTCATTCGAGCGGTCCCTGATTCGTAGCGAAGCCCGTAAGCAGGCTTATCAACGATGCGGAAACCTAACAACGGAACAGCGCTTGAGTTGCTAATACTCAATCGATAAGACACATAATCACCAGCAGCAATAACTTCGGTATCTACCGTTTTCTCTAGAAACAATTCACCCGCCACAAGTGAATCTTCAGGGTCTAATGGAATATCAGGAAACCAAGCTAAACCAAGAGAAAAAGCCCCTTTTGAGTCCCCTTGTTCGTTGGTAGTGGTCATTCCGTCGCCAACAGGCTGTAATCTACCACCGTCACCGAGGTAACCAATTAAGCCATAAGAATGCTCGCCTAAGTTTGAAGAAAATGCGCGTAAGGAAATAGGTGAAACACTTGATGGAAACTCATAGCCATCAGGCGGAGTTACACCAATGTAATAGCAATGGTCTGTTGCCGCACGCGCAAAACTGTACAATCCATCGGAATTCCCACTTCGGTTCATGCTCCCACTATCGAACGCAGGAATTACCTCACCAGTAAATCGATCTCGAGCAGGTTCAAAGTCTTCCGCAGTAAGCGATGCACATGCACTAGGGCCTGCATTCGAGAACACTTGCTTCGATTGAAACAAGCTTACCAGTGCGCCATTAACCGCTTTCCCCGAAGACGTATCAAAAACACGCCCCGAAGGTTCAACTGCAGCAACATCAGAAACGCGAATCATGCGTTGGCCAAAGCCAGCAGCCTGTTCAACTGGCACATCAAACGTAACATTCAGAATATCGCCAAAAGCGCTGTTCAAATAACAACCTTGGCCTAGAACTTCGTTGGTAGTAGTAGTAGATGTGAATTCGAAAGCCGATGCGGCAGTTGCACTGCTCGAACATATTTCACCATCGGCTGTACGAATACCGCTAAGAACCAATGGTTGCAAGCTTCTAAATACACCTGAATTCCGTTCAGTTTCTTTCATGACTACTTGAACCGAATCACCACTCAGCTGTGATTCAACCCGTGCTAATAAAAGTTCAACGCCATTTTCGTGAACGAAATCGTGTTTATCAAGATCCCGATTTAGTTGAGAGGCTACTAATCGAAGAAAAACACCATCCAGCAACGCATCATAACTTTGCTCACCGGGCATCGAATATATGCTGGTATCCATAAAGTGAGCATCATTACTATGTTTCACCTGCCCACTTGCCACCATTTCTGGCCGAGCAGATTGAAAACGAATCTCGGGTACATTCTGGGCGGCTACTGAGTTACACACTCGATTCGAAAATAAAATGTCACTGTTCGTACCCGAAAAGTCAATTTCAGCTTGGTTGTATATCATTGTGTTATTAGAAACACCGGGCTCTATTTGAACCGCAAAAGAAACACTACCCGATTGGTTAGGCTGCACGTTCGCAACCGGAATAAGCAATCCAAAACTCACGGCGGGAACCGTGCCATCCCAACTCTCGTATGGCTGCCAGTTTTGCGATTCAGAGCCACTCAAGCGCACCAATGGAATAGCTTGAATAGGTGAAACATCTAAATCTTGATTAGGAAGTAGGAAAGTATTTGCTGGAATTTTATCCTCCAACACAACGCCTTGATAAGGCACACCGTCAAGTGAAATCGTCCGCGGGCTTGGAAGTGAGGTGCCTGTATTAGAAAATTCAATGCTGTAATGAATCAACTCTCCGGCCGTTAATGGCGCTTCACATTGCTGGTGAGAGAATTTATTTAAAGTAAAAATCGCACCTTCACGAACAATCGCTTTATCGGTAACTGCTTTAACATCGCTCGCATCATGCTGCGATGTTACCGTCACTAATATATCGATTTCATCATTATTCCGTTGATTAGCTCGCGTGTTACCGAGTACAACGATATTAACACTAGCGTCAGGTTCAAGATTTTGAATAGAACTAATTTCTGGTTCGCCAGCATCCACAACACCGTTAGCATTCACGTCATGGTAAGCACGTAAATTTACTAATTCGCCATCATCACCTTCAAGGTTTTCAAACAAAAGCGTGTAGCTATCAATAGAGTTTCCAGTGTTGGTAACAATGTGGTCAAAATGAACTTGCTGCGCGGGGGCAACATATTTTATCTTCTCGTCATCAAGAATAAAACTATAGCTATGTCCAACCATCACTCGCGAAGTATTCGAAATCACTTCATGAGTAATGCCAAACTCTTCGTCATAATAAGAAGCGTGCGCTTGATTGTATATTGCAGTATTCGGTGGCGTATTTGCATCCACTGCAAAGCTTGCCAACAGCAATAAAGCATAAAACGTGTAGGTTGCTACTTTCCACATGCCTGTACCATCCAGGTAACAAAGTTATAATTTTAGTTTTTTATTTCTTATTTTTTAATAAGCTCTCGTTCCAAGAGCGCATTAAAAAATAAAGCCGTTGCACACACTGTATTCACACAGCGCGCACAACGGCTTTAAGTATTAATTAACCACTACACAGAATTGAGCTGTGGCTTGGTCACCCGAAGGCAAGTTACCTACATTCCAATTAACTTCAGGAGCTGTACCACTATTAGGTACAGCATTACCATCAGATAAACGAATTGCATCACGAGCATTCTGGAAGGTTGTAAAGGCAGTTGTTGCATCAGAAATCACAACGTTTTGCGCTGCTGCACTACCTTCGTTCACCGTTGTTAAGCGCCAAACAATGCACTGCTCTGGTAATACCGTTCCACTTGGATTTGCTTCAAACAAGTTATCAGCTGGCCAAGTTGGCGATCCACCTGCACATGCACAGCTCGTGTCAACGAAAGCTGATTTTTGCAAACGCAACTGACCAAAAATAACTTCAGAACTATCTATTGCTGTGCCTGTAACGTTGGCATTCGAAGCAGTTAGAGTAAACTGATCGATATTGCCAGCTGGTGCTGCCGCTGGAGCATACACAATTACACGTACATCTAAACGCTGTGCAGGCTCTAAGGTGATTACAGGGTTTGCACCACTATTATCAACCTCAATCTGCATAATCGTGCCAGAAGGTGAACGAGCAAATACAGTACCTGTAACTAGGTTATTAATCTGCACCCAAGCATCAGGTTCGCCATTGCCGGTGGTATCAACAAACAACTGCGTGTTGTTCGACCAACCATCGGCAGCCAAGCTATTTTGGCCTGTAATTTCAAGTGCTTCTGTTGAGTTACCAATGTTTGCGATTATGTGTGAATACGTTACATTACCGCCCGGTTGAATTTGGTTCGCACCATCCGGAGTTACATCAATATTCCGATTAGCCGTAACATCAACCGCATCAAGCTTGGTATCGGTAACAGCGCCATCAGAAGTAGAGGCAACCGTGAAAATTATCGGATACGCACCACCAATATCATCACCGTTCACACCACCCACAGCACCTGTAAACTCAGCAAGTGATTGCGATACCACTGCAGATACTTGTACAACTGCTTCATAGTGATAAACCGCGCCACCTGGCAATGCCGGTGAAGAAGAAACCGTATTCCCGGCATTTGCAGCATTGTTAATAACGCCATCGCCGTTCGAATCAATACCCAACTCACGGAAAGTTACCGACCATCCCGCAGGCAAAGTTGACTGTAAGAAAAACGATTGCGAATTACCCGAGTTGTTCGCTAAGAACAATGGGAACGTGGCTGTACCACCAACCTGTGCGGTTTCTGTCGTGATTGGTGTAGTTGCACTAAATGCATCAGCATCCACGCCAGCATCAACAAGATCAACACTATAGCTGTTTGCCAAATCCACTGTTGGAGCTGAGATTTGACCTAAAACTTCAAGTTTAGTGTTACTGGCTGGAGTGGCCGAAGGATCGTTTGCTGATGTAGCACGCATAGTCGCAACAAAAGGTCCGGTACCAGAAAATCCAGCCGGCAGTTGTGCTTTTACTTGGATACGTAAACTTGCGCCTGGAGCCAGCTCGCCAGTATCAGCACGGCCGTTACCATTGGTATCGGTTAACTGCACTGTTCCTGCTTCGTTCCAGAATGAGAACTGTGTACCCGCAGGGAACACTTGCGCACCCGCAGGAAGCGCAGTAGCGCCGGCATAAGCCGCACCTGCGTCGTTCAAAAGTTCAAAATCGATAATGTCTGTACCGTTACCATTGTTGGTAATCACGTTAGCAAAACCAACAGTAGAACCAGCACCAGCAGTATCTTGACGCGCGATATCGTTAACTGAGCCATCGTCGTCCGCTGCATCACCAGTATCCGATACATCAACCGTGTAGATTTGGCCTACAGTAGTTGTTGTGCTATTCGAAGGTACCGGATCATTTGGAGTACCACCGCCATCAGTATCACCTTGCGCAACAAACACGTTACGAATTTGTGAACCTGCACTAACTGCCGTTGGGTCAAATGATACTGTGAAAGTAATTGATACCGTAGTACCCGGAGCCATCGAAGCATTGTTGAAGAAAATACCATCAACCGCAGTTTCACCCGATATACCGTTACCGTTCATATCAATGCCCGCAGGCTCATCAACTTCGGTTAGCACAATAGTAGTAGGATCGCTTGGTATTGCCGTATCAACGCCGGCGGCATCACGGAATGTATCGCCATTAGATGCTAACAAACCATTAATTGCATTTACTTCCACAAAGCTACTATTAGTCGGAATAGTATCGAATATATTTACATTCTCAGCCGTATTCCCACCCGTATTAGCTACTTGTAAGGTATAGCGAACAGTGTTAGTGGCTGCGTTTACTACCGCTGTTTTAGTTGCAACTAAAACGGCATCCGTAGTAACCGTAACTACGTTGTTTAGGCTATCGTTACCATCAGGTGTACCATCGCTATCTGAATCATAAGTACCAGCATCGCTGTTCGTTCCGATATCGAGAACCACACCCGCACCACCGCCAACAGATTGCACAAGTATAGTGGAATCTATTTGTGTACCTAGCGTTGCTGCCGCAGGAACAGGCACAGCAAGAATCAGCTGTACTTGCTGATTTGGGTTTAACGTAACTTGAGTAACAATAGATTCGCCCGCATCTGGCAAACCATTACCGTTCTGGTCCAGATACACGCTGTAGGCTGCACCCGGAGTTGCTGCATCAGACCCAGCAAAACCAGAGAGGTTAAAGGTATCGATTGCGTTACCTGTATTTACAAGGGTATGGCTAAAGTAAACCGTTTGCCCTGGTGCACCATTCAGGTTGCTATCGTTTTCAATTGTTGCTGAATATACTTCAGCTACCGTAACAATTGATTCATTTGATTGAGCCGAGTATTGATTACCGTTAACATCCTCATAAGTAACGGTAGCTCTGTTTCGAATATCGGTTCCCGCAGGCGTAGCTGCCATTGCAGATGCTTGTGCAACAAGCATTAACAAAAGCACACCTAAAGCAAGAACAAATCTTCCAACGTGAGAGCTGTTGGACTTAAAGTTCGTCATTATTTATTTCCCTATTTTTCACGAAAGCGCTTAGCACCAAGGGCTGTTACTATTTTGAGCGAATAGAACTACCAATTCGCTCTCTAATACACACAACAAACCGTTAGCAATTAGTTCACCACTACGCGATATGTAAATACGTGTGTTTCTCCGGGTTGAATTCCAACTAAGGAATTCCACCGAATTTGAGTGTATTCATCCGCAGATATTTCTGTTTGCGTGCCAGAGCTATCTGTAACAATCAGAGGCTCAGCTGCAAAAGAAGTCCCGCCATCAATACTCACCTCAAGAGAGGTCATAATTGAAGCGCTTGCAGAGTTAGCTATATAAGTTGTTTCGGTTGGAATAGGGCCTAAAATACGCAACCCTGTTATTGGGCGTTCAGATACATTCGTGTAACGCAGCTCATATTCGATAACATCATTTGGGGAAACCGCGTTAGTTTCCTCGCGGATTTCTTCTGAATCTTCCGTTACAATGCGGTAAGTTACTAGTTCACTCTCTATATCCGCTATTGCCGCGTTCGATACACCTAATAATGCACCTGCAAGCATAAGTGTTAAAAGTATTCTGTACACACCTCTACTCCTTGATTAATTTTTCACAGTGTTGATTTTATCAACAATGAAAAGATAAAGCAACAATTCGTCTGTAATTTCCAGTTTACCCTCTGATTTCACCTATTCAGCTCCATCCATGGTCAGGTACTTTTTACCAGAGCTCCATTCGTCCGATATCTCCATAATCACCGCTGTGACTAATCTGAGGCAAGAGGCCTCGTTTGGAAATAAAGTTGCAACGCGCGTACGGCGTTTGATTTCTTTATTCACGCGCTCAAGTGCGTTGGTTGTTCTCAAACGGCGACGATGCCCCGCAGGCAAAGCTAATACAGCTAACCCTTCAGGAAGCGCCGTTTCGGCCCATACTGCGAGCTTAGGCGCGCTTTTCTCATACTTCTTACAGAGCAACTCAATGTGGCGTTTTGCTTCATCCGGTGTTTTTGCATCAAAGACACTGCGAATGTCGTCCGCCACTTGTGCTTTCATGGCCTGCTTGGGCACATAGCTTTGCGCGTTTTGTTGCAAGTGGAACTGGCAACGCTGCCACGGTACACTCGGAAATACACTCTTGCGTGCCGCTTTTAGCCCTTCATGGGCGTCGCTAACAAAGAGTTTCATGCCGTGCAGACCTCTATCTTTCAGGCTGAGCAAAAAATCTCGCCAATGGACTTCTTGCTCTGAAAGCGATACCGAGCAACCTAAAAGCTCTCGATGTCCTGATTCATTGACGCCCATCGCGACTAAAACGGCACAATCAATTACAGAGCCACCGTGTCGTACTTTCTCATAACGTGCATCAAGCACGACATACGGGAAATTGCCAAGCGGCCGCTCTCGCCATTGCTGCAAATGTACATCAAGCTCATGTGCGGCGCGACTTACCTGAGTAGAGCTGATTTCAAAACCGCACAGCTCTTCAGTCACACGTGCCACTTTACGCGTCGACACGCCTTGCACATACATTTCTGCTAATGCCAGCTTCAGCGCTTTCTCAGAGCGTAAACCTCGCTCTAAACTACTTGGATAAAAATCCGTGTCGCGGGTTTGCGGTATACTTAAATCGAGCATCCCGAATCGGCTCTGTAGCGACTTTTTCTTATAACCGTTGGCGTAACCTTGGCGCTCTTCTGAACGCTCCCAGGGGCCTGCTCCAAGGTGCCGCTCTCGCTCTAACCGCATGGCTTCATTGAGTAAAATACTGATCGCTTCGGCTGTACCGTCCAAGCCTTGCTCAATCAATAATTCCAAAACATCGCCAATCGATCTATCCTGTATATCGCAGGTCATTGTGGTTCCTCTTTCAATTTACTTTGGTCGGTAAATCAAAAGGATAAACTTTGACCTGCACCTTTTCCAGCTCAGGCGAAATTACAGAAAGAATGATGCACTAACAGTGAAAAAGATAGGATATATGTCAAAAGGCATATACAACCACTAAAACCCCATGATTTATGACTGGCTGATTGATGAACCAATTTTGGAAATTAACGCTGCCGCTGGGATCACAGCAAAAAAGGTCGGCGGTAAGAAAGGCAAACGAACTCGGGTGCTAAATGACAACGAGATCAGGATACTTTGGCGCTATTTGCACGAGTCAAAAATCACTGAGAAGAACCGCATCTACATAAAACTGCTTCTGCTATTGGGCGGTCGCAAGGGCGAACTCATTCAAGCTGAAAAGCATCACTTTGACTTGCAATCTGCAATGTGGACAGTGCCTATAGAGATCCGTAAACAAGGTGAGAAAATTGGAGCGCCAATCATGCGGCCATTGATTAGGCCTGCTATTGAGCTGATTGAACTGGCGATGCAGATGAGTAAATCAACTTACTTGTTTCCCGCGAACGGACAAGAAGAGCTTGCCACAAATGGCTTTGATACCACTATTCCTAACAATGTGAAAATCTGGGCTCGCAGATCGCTTGGTGTTGAGATGGAACATTGGTCTATGCATGATCTTCGCAGAACGATGCGAACGCGTATGTCGGCCATCACGACGCAAGAAGTTGCCGAGTTGATGATTGGCCACAGCAAAAAAGGGTTGGATGCTATCTACAACGTAAGCGTAACTAATAGCACACATTAACGGTAATTGGTTTTCTCGGGTGGATCAATTTTGTTGACCATTTAACCGGCCAAGTAATTGGCGCTAGGGCTGATCAGTTTTACTCCGTTGCCGCCGTATTAACGCTTAATGAGATATTCCAAGGTAGCAGATGGTCCAGATCATCGCCATCGCTTATCAGTGGCAATTGCTTGAACAGAGCCATGAGGTAATCCACCGGCATGAGGCCGTTGGCTTTGGCGGTTTCAACCACGCTATAGAGTATGGCGCTGGCTTGTGCACCACCGCGTGATTTTGAGAACAGCCAAGCTTTGCGGCCAATAACGAACGGTTTAATGGCGCGTTCTGCACGATTGTTGTCGATAGCGACAGCACCGTTGGCTAAATATACCTGTAACTTGCTCCATTGCCCGAGCGTGTAATGAATGGCTTTACCGAGCAGCGACTGGTTATTGACGCTAAGTGCTGACTTGTCGAGCCAGTCTTTAAGTTTATTCATGATTGGCAGCGACAGCTCTTGCCGGGCTGCATGCTTGGCTTCAATGGTGTAGTCGCGAATGCGCTGTTCAATACCATAGAGCTTTTGGATAAAACTCAACGCTTGGTCAGCTTTACCGGTTTTATTTTTGCCTTGTACGGCCTTGGCTTCAATAAACTTACGCCGTGCATGCGCCCAACAACCAGCAAGCTGTGCATCGGTTTTCTCATAGCCTTGATAACCGTCCACTTGCAACGGGCCTTGGTAGCCTTGCAAAAAGTGAACTGGATGTGAGCTGCCACGACCATCTTGGTAGTCGTACAAAACGATATTGGGTGATCCGTCGGGTTTAGGTTTGTCGGTGCCACAACCATACACCCACATGTAACACTTGGATTTATCGACATCGAGCACGTTCACCGTCGTCTCATCCGCCCACAGCATCGGTTGCTCAAGTAGTATGTCATGCATTCGCTGGTATATCGGCCTGAGCTTTTCACTCACTTTTAAGAGCCAACGGCTCATGGTTTGGCGATTCAGTTCAATACCGAACTGCTTAAATAAGGCTTCTTGGCGATAAAGCGGTAAGCCAAACTGGAACTTGGCGCTGATAATTTGTGCAAGTAAGCTTGGGCTGGCAATGCTCTTTGGTAAAATGCTTAGCGGCACCGGTGCGATTTTAATGGTCGTTTCAGTGCCGTGCTTTTCACATAAGCGGCAGCTGTATTTCGGCCGCACGTGGCGCAGCACTTTAATGGTCGCCGGAATAAATTCAAGCTCTTCGCTGGTTTCTTCACCCATACGGTGCAAGTCATGGCCACAGCAATCGCAGACTTTATCTTCGTCAGGAATATCGTGAAGCACGTCTTCACGCGGCAATGAAGCATCAATGCTTGGCCGGCGTGTTTTCTTACGCGTGTAAGTAATGGTTGCGTCAGCGGCGATTTCATCTACTTCAGGTTCAAGCAATGCTTCAAGTTCGTTAAACAACGAGCCTTGACCAGGTAAACTTTCCGTACTCGCGGCAAAGCGCTTTTGTAGCGATAATTGCCATTGCTCCATCATGTGGCGTAGCTTTTGCTGTAACCCTTGATTTTCAGATTGCAGTTTGAGAACCATTTTTTTCAGGCTCTCAACATCATCTGGGAGTGGCTTTTTATCGTGTGTTTTCATGGGGCACATTATACCCCATCTACCTGCTGTAATCCGCTATTTTAAAGGGTTCTCTTAGACCGATTGGTGTTCGATCATCAGCTGTTATGCAGGATCCTTATAAGGCAATTTAGGATCATATTGTGCTGCTAAAATGCAGCGGTTGATGGCCTTTCATGAGCGTAATATCAAGGCCTTCAAGTAGCCATTGCCACTGTTGTGGTGACAGGTTTAACACACTACCGTTGAGCTTACGCGGCCATTTAAACTTGTTTTTCTCAAGGCGTTTGTACCACAAGCAAAAACCGGTTTTATCCCAGTACAGTGCTTTGACTTTGTCGCGCTGGCGATTACAAAATACAAACAGCGCACCGCTAAACACCGGCAGCTCCATTTCGGCTTCGACAATGGCACTGAGGCCATTGATACTTTTCCGAAAATCAACCGGCTGCTTATACAAATAAATCGCCGAAGGTTCTACGAACATTTTCATGCAGCAAGCGACTTCACTAACTGCGCCAACCAATGTGGCTCAACGTGCAGCGGCAAGGTAAGTGCTAGGCCGCCATAATTTAGCGTCAGTGAATGATGGTTCGTCTGCATCACTTGTTGCGCTTGCACAAAACCGTTATCGTTTTGTTCGAGCAGCTCACGACGACGCTTGCTAAAGTATGCTGGGTTTAAATCTCGTTCTGTACAAAATGCTGCTTGGGTTTGACCGCTTTGCTCAAATGCTTCGAACAGCTCAAGCCACTGAGCATGGCTGCGATGGGTACGACTCATAAATCACCTCGTTAGTTGAAACGTGGTGATAAATTAGGCCATCTGCAAAAACATGCCTAGGTGTGGTTGCTGTTACGGTTACACAGAAATTAGGGAAATTAAATTAATAGAAAACCTTCCTTCTACTTTCACTTTATAATGAATATCTATTTTCATTCGCGTGCTCATTAATATTGATAGTGCCCCAACCGCAGTGTAATCTTAAATTGCCGTAAAAGATTGGCGGTTAGAACGTGGCATCCATGCCATTTTACTATCGTTGATTTTCAACCAGGCCTCGTGCCTGGTTACCTTCATTTTTTATGTTTCTTTGATACTAACAAAATTTTTTAACTATCTGCGGCGCTGAAAAAATTAACCTGTCGCCTTAGTTCCGCTTAATCATAATTTAACGCATAGCACTTTTACGAATAAGCAAAAGGTGAGTATTTATTAAAATAATTGCCGGTGTATCTACCATTTCACATTAAAAACAGGTGCGGCGGCACTCTAGGTTACACTGTCGTATTAACCTAGAGGCCTTGCCATGTAAGCGCTAATAACGAATTGCACACGGGAAAGTTACACGCGTGATGTGAACGGTACTTTTGAACGGACTCGATAAAGTTATTGAATAAACAGGTCTGATAAACACAGCCGTACGTATTGCTATCTGTGCGTTGCTAATTTAGAAAAGTCCCTGACACGTTTCTGTCCAAAAACGAGCTTAACCGACCGTCTGCTTCTCGCTCTAACCCGACTATCAGCTGGATAGTAGAGGTGCTATTATTAAATATAACCTTTTCTGGCTTTGAGGTATCTATGCCTAGTGATATTCAACTTAGTGCTAATCATAAATTTGTAGATATACTTAGCAATGGAAAAGTTAATTTAAGCTCAAACCCTTTAGATGAAATTGAATTAATTCAGCGTGGTTTAGATATAAAAAGTGTTGAGAAATTTAGGCTTGAGTTACGTTGGGATATTCAATCCTTTGCTAAAGCAATTGGTACAAATACTAGAATTTTCGAACGTCATAAAAAAGAGCATAAACGTTTAAATGCAACTTTGAGCGAAAATACCTTTGAGTTGGCTCATTTAGCATCAACTTGTATTGATTACTTTGAAAATATTGAACGATGGAATAAATGGCTAAATACATGCTCCTTACAATTTAGCTCTAAAACACCTTTAACATTTGTAAATACAATTGCGGGTAGAAGGTTAATTAGGAACGTTGTTAATAGCCTTAAACACGGTTATAACGCTTAAAAAGACCCCAGCGTTTGCTGAGGTCTTTTTATTTACCCTCTGCCTTTTCGGCAGTTAAAAGTTACAATTTGTGGTTGTTTACTTCCCGGCCTAACTTCAGCTGCCTACTCGGCAGTTCACGATTTGCGTAAAGAAGCATTAGTTAACTTAGAATTTCCAGCTGCCTACTCGGCAGTTCACCATCGTAATGAACGACCAGACCACATTCAAAAATTTCCAGCTGCCTACTCGGCAGTTCACTATAAATAATAGTACGTATTACCTTAAATACCAAACTGTTAAGTGATTTTTATATGATCTACACTTACTTTTACCTATAAGTTTAAGCTATTGAAAAAACTATGAATATTTTATAACTACTTTTAAAGGGCCTTTAAAGAAGCAACCGTGCCTTGAAATGTTTGATTTGTAGCAAAGCCATAATTGTTAAAATGATTATTTATGGGTTCAGCTTTTTCAATTTTTTGTATATGCAGAACATAACTTTGGCCACTGCCTTTGCTTGATACGGGTATTGAATGAAAGTGGCCTATGTCCTTTGCCTCAAATTTATATTCAGGATTGTAAACCTCGCCTCTGGCTTCAGCTCGTTTTTTAGCGCGCTTTAACCGTCTTTGCTTTTCGCCAACAAATGCTTTGGCTACTGATTGGTTGCGAACAAACATGACTTCGCTTTGGTTTACTGGTACTTCGAGTATTTTTGATAAGCCAAATAACTTATCATGAGCCATCATCTCAAAATAGCTTTGCTGAGATAGATTGATTAATTGCTTCTTATCTGTCGATACAAACGCTACTTCATTACCTATTGTTTGCTCATTCCATTTAGGAAAGCACACACCAATATTACTTATTTCGCGTGAACTCATAAACCCATGCAAAATACCAATACAACGCCCAGCAAGAAGGCTTACATCACAATTTTTAGGTAAATAAGTAATAGTAAAATAATAGCGCTTCAACCTTTACTCCTTTGAAACAAGCCACCTTTGATCAGCACTGCCGCAATAAAGTGAACTGCGTCTGATTCTTCACCTTGCTCTAAACCATGCTTTTCCATGTGTTTAATATGCAAAGCAATGCGCGGGAGTAATGAATAAAAGTCTGAATGGCTCTTAGGTGTTCTGTGTGCAACTAATATTTGCTTATCTGCGCCATACTCGTGAGTGCGTAAAGGTTTGTAGCCTCCCTCGTACCAATCATCGATAGTTTGGATAGCCGCCCCTACTTTTTGTGAGTTTAAACTTGCTGCTTTTTTATCGCCCACTTGGGTGTACGCAAGTTGTTTAGATGACATGCCCTGTTCAACAGCATCTACAAACTTTTGACTTGGGTGAACCTCCTGGCTAAATGCATTTTTAATCTTTGCGGTTATATCTAAATAACAATAATTTTGAGGGCTGCTAAGCCCTTCTTGAATAGCTTCTGATAGTGTTATTAGTGCTGTTTGATTATTTTTCCAATTGCCCTGCCACTTTAGCTTTTGTGCACCCTCAACGATTATTGGGTCTAAATGTTCTGTGAGGATTTCAATATCAACATTTGGTGATTGGCGGTTGCGCCAAAGCCAGTTGCCCATCAGTATATTTTTAGCATAGCGAGTCGCAACTTCATTAAGGCCATTGTGCTTTTTATAGGTTTCAAAAAAACGTTTTAACCAATAAATAACTTTAGGGTCATCACAAACATGAGGCTCAATACTATTGGCCTCAACCCTGAGTGAAAAACGACAAAACAGCTCATTTACTGTTGGGGGCACGTAACACACATCAATTGTTTGTGGGTTACCAAAAGCGAAATCTTGTGGCGCTAAATTTTTAGCCACATTTTGCTTTTGATACGCATCGCCAAACCCTGACTTTTGCCCAACTAATTTATTTTGCTCTATTTGTAGCGGTTCAAAGTCAGACTCTGGTGTTTTATAAAAAAACACCGCTTTACTGGGTGAGAGCGAACGCGTGTAACTTAAGTGCCGAGGTAATTGCATTATTCATACTCAAACTTAGACTTTTTCATAAGCATAGACTCTTTTTGAACATCCATAACCCAAAATGCGTCATGAAAGAACTGCTTAGCCCCTGCGTACTTTACTGATGTATTGCTAACACACTCTAAAAGCCCAATTACGGGCTCAGCATAACAATGGTATTCATGTAATGCTGCATCTCGCTTTACGGGTTCTTCAAGCGCAGCAAAGCCAATTGCAGCAGGTCTTAAATTAAAGTTACCGTTAAGGGCATCAATCAATTGTTCAAAACTTTTGACTACTTTTTTTGAAGGGTACAACCAACTGCCATTTAACGATTTTGTCTTTATATTTTTATACAGCTCACTTGGTTTAGTATATAAATGGCACCAGTCAATATTTTGATATAACGAAGGTGGATGCATAGTGCCGCCTGCAAACGTAGATGGTAGTGCGGGCTTTATAAGCTGACTATTTAACTTATCTAACAGCTCAGTATTTGGTACAAAAAGCCTAAATATTAAATCGAGTGTTATATCGCATTTAGGTTTATCAATAATACCTGACCTTATTACATGACTACGCCCTGCAACTTGTTTTAACTTGCTTGGCTCAGGTAATGGTTTACCTTTATGTAGTTGATAGTTTTCAATGTAAATAGCACTGCCAATACACTTAATTGAAGGGTCTATAAAGTTTTTTAGCTTACGCTCAAAATTATGAGCAAGCCCATTTAAAGCTGTAAGTGACGGCATGCCTTGAATATATGGGTTAGCCATTGCCTCGGCATCAAACACTCGCATATCTTGGCAATGTACATACACTATTTGCTCATCATTTAATATTTCTTCTTGAGTTGTACAATGAGTAAACACATAGTTTAACTGCGTTTTAAACAACCCCATTAAATTAGGGTGATATGCAAAGCGTTTGAGCTTACTTAAAGTACCTAGGCTCTCATTTAGTATGTTACTAAATTGGCTAATACAGTTAGTAATACTCTGATCTAAGTAATGCTTTGCCCACTCAGGGTAAGCTTGGTTTTGCGCGTTATTTTTAGCTTCAAGAATGTTATCAAGCCATAACTGCAAACTAACACGTACCTGCCTAATAGCCGCTACTCGCGCTAATCGCTTTTGCCTTAACGTATTAAACTGCTTAATACCAACCAACACCAAGAGTGCATGCTGAAATTGATTACTTAATAGCGCACGAATTTTAAATGTTTTTTCAATATCATTATTGGCTACTTTTGAGCGGTTAATAGCCTTTGAATATGTTTTAGGGGAGTAGCGCAACACTCTAATATTACCACCTACTGAGCTTGCTAAATCGCCAACATTGGCTGGCCTTGAGTGCTCAACTAAACCAAAGTTTAACTTACGTTCTGTTGTTAATTGCTGAATTTTAGCTAGCATTGCGTGGCTAACTACAGGCGTAACCGCAAGGTAGCTTTGCTGGAGTGGCATTTGTAGTTGTGGTGAAAAAGAACTTACTTCTAATGGGAGCTCTACCACTGGCAACTGCTGTTTTATTTTACCCGAGATTTCTAAAACCGACTTTTTAGCAAACCCGTATGCTCTTATTAAATTAATCCAAACATGCTTTTCATTAATTAACAGCCTTGCTAAACAAGTCACTTCACCTTGCCAAATAAATGAGGTTAAAAATAGCTTTGCATGATTAATTTCAGCACTGTTGTGCGACCAGCCAAAACTTAAAGGTAATGACCGGCTGCAAATACCCGCAATATCTTCACTTACAACCTCACTAATTAAACGTTGATGGCTTACGCGTATATCGGGGTATTTTAAGTTATGAGTATGAAACCATTTAACTTCGTTAATGCACTTACTCAGTAACACTTCATCGCGTAATACACTTTTAGCGGTTCTTGTACTTGTTAGATCATCAATTTCACTGCGCTTATAAACTAGGTTAATGAGTACAGTCAGCGCTTGTTCTTCAAATCCATCTACCACAACATGAGGCGTGTATGGCGCAAACAACTTTCTTAGTATTGTGGTTTTTTCTTTTAATGGTTCAATTGCAAATGCATCTTGTAAGTTCATAAGTTACCACGGCGCTATAAATTGTTTTTTTGTTTGAGGCTTTTCTGCTGCGAATGCTTGCTGTAGTTCAATCACTTGGCGTAAATAAAAAACATGGCTATCAGCTCTGAGCTGTTCGTGCTTTTTTTGTGGATAAGCGCAGTTTAAAAAGCCTTCTTGATGAAGCCTGTAAACTTGCTCTGTAGTGGTGTTTAATAATACTGCGGCATCAAAAGTACAAAGCAGTAAATCTGCAATATTTGGATGTTTAGCTTTAGGATTACTACCAACTAATTCGACAAAGTAATTAATAATCTCATCAAGAACTTTGTTTTTACGGTTACTTGTTGCAGCTATTTGACCATCACGGATCACCCTGCCATACACAGAGTTAAACTTAGTTTTATTAAAAGGGTTAAGTTGTTTGAGCCGCGCATTATTTGTGAGTAAATCTAGTTCAGCTGTAAAGCCATCAGGCCAAGTACTAAAGTAATCAACAAAAGCTCGATTAAAGTCAGCATCGCTTACATCAAGTTGCTTAACCTTCGCAAACCACGGTATCAACCCCACTATTTTTTGGCTGTTACTACTTGCAAGCGCAAATGCAATTTTAAAGTCTGCATCGTTTAACTGTTCACTACTGGTTGGTTTATAACCACAACCACACTCTAAAAACGCCTCAGAAGCTCTATAATCAATTAAGTTATGACATTCTCTACATTGTGAGGTTAATTGTGTTTTATGCTTATGGCACGTTTTATAGGGCTTTAAATGCCAATAAAAAGGAATATATGAAGACTCCTCTAAGCATTCAATGCAAACAGGTATGTTATTAGTGCGAAGTAGTTCAAGGGGGATTGTCAGTTCACTACGGCTTACTGCTGCTAGGTTGCCAAATTTAAAGTTACTGCGCCGCCATGCAAGTGCAAGAATATCACCAGCGTTTACATCTGCTAATTGAGCTACTAACTTAAGCGCTCTTATTCTAAAGCTGCTCGCTTGCCTAGCATGATAAACATCAACCTTACTCAGCTCTAACGGCAAAGCACCTTCAAGCTCATGATCTTGCTCTACAAGCCATTGCCATAAAATATCAGCAAGCTCACTATAGCCATCGTATGAGTTATCCCTTGCAAGCCTTAGCAAATAGCTTTCAATTGCTTCATCAGCATAAGGTTTTGTTTGAACTAAAAAATGCATCGCCAACCTAAACTAAGAAAATCTTAGTTTAGGTTTAGATTAGCTTTTACTGTCAGTCAAACTTTACTTGAGTAAATAGATGAAATTTACTTAACAGGTTTAACTCCATAGCTCTCCAATATTAATATCATCACTGTCAGGCCTAGAGCCTTCGGCAACTTCGTTGAATTGAACAACCATAGGAATATCAAATGAAGTTCCAGTAATTACAGCACAACCTTTCGCTAAATTAGGAATCATCTGCCTTGAAAGATCATCTAAAGAACTAATTGTGTTTTCAAGCAACTTAAGATCTCTATCATTAACCAGTCTATGAATGAAGAAATTATGTAATTGAGACATTACTGTTGGCGAAATATCAGCAGGCCTTTGGCTAGATAATGTCAGAAAGAAACCAAACTTGCGTCCTTCTTTAATAATTTCTTCGAACAACTCTAATCTATAATCTTTCCAGCTTTCACTTTCCCTAGTGGACTGCATGGACAAAACATTGTGAGCTTCGTCAATTATCATATGGAACGTTTGTTGCTTCGAATTTTGGTTAATTACCTGCTGCTTGTGAGAACTGTAGTAGAACTTAGCAAGTAATAACGGTAAAACTTTTTTGATTTCTTGATTGGTTTTTCTTAATGATAGTATTGTTAACAACTTAGGTTGAGGCTGCTCAGTAACCACGTTAAAAACTCGATCTAAGGAAGTTAAAGAAGCCTCTACTCTTTTCAATAAAGGCTGTATATGATCGAATTGAACATACCCACTCACAAGGTCTGAAAGCAACTGAGTATTTATTCTAAGTTTTAATTCATTAAAGGGCGTCAATTGGCTAATGCTAACACTATCAATTTTATTTTTACAATGGGTTACATAAGCTGGATCTGATTCACCACCACTGAGAAATTTATGTGCAGCTTTGCTGGGAAAATATAACTTGCCATCCTTTCCATGCCATCCCATTTGATTTGCCAATTGCTCTAAATCGACAGATTTTACGAGCTTTGCTATTTCATATATTAAATCAACAAACTCTTTCTTATGTGCCGTGCTTATAAGGGCTTTTTTGAGTACTTTCTTTACGTAGCTTTCTAAGCTCATGCTATTAGTTTGAAACCGAGCACGGCCAGATACTATACGTTTTAAGAATGGCTTTTGAGTATTCTCAGTGGCCTTAAACAAAATACCAAATAACTCTTCATCCCAAAAAGCTTCACTAGTTAATGGGAACTTGTCACCATCGTCACTACGAGTATCAAGCTGGTATACTTGTTTATGTTCTCGGTTAGCTATTAACTGGTTATTGGTATATTCACCATTAAAGTCAATTACTACAAAGTGACTTTTACCTATAATTTTGTCGAGCTTGTTACTAAAAAGGGTTGTGTAAAGATTTGTTAGTGTATTTGATTTTCCGCTTCCTGTGTTCCCAAAAACACCTAAATGAGTATTAAACAGCTTTTCCCATGGTAATGACACTGGAATTTCTTCCGTGAGCGTTTCACCTACGATAAAATTGTAATCAGATCTACCAAATATTTTTTTTACTTGATCGTCACTCATCAAATAAGCAATATCCCGTATCATAGGCAGGTGTTTAATTCCTTCAAAGAATTTATCTGATTGAAAATATCCTATGGGAACTAGCTCTACTTTCCGAATGTAGTAATTGCTTTCTTCACTTTTAAATCTCTCATCTAAGTATTCACCTTGAACTCGAGCCACCACATCTTTGAACCCTCGGCGAATCAGCACAAACTCTTGAATCGAGACACCATTGAATTTCACACCATCATAGAAAAGTGTTTCTTTATTAGATTCTTCATACAGCTCTATAACGATGTTAGTGCCCTTTACCGAAATAACTTCACCAATAGCTATACTCATAATTCTCCGCCATTTAAAGGGAGCACTGGGGGTGGAATAGGTTCTACCGTATTTTGCTGTTTTGGTTTATGTTTATAATTATTTAAGGTGAACTTAGTATCATTAAAATTAGTGAAGTTAAGGAGGCTTTCATCAGAACAAATATAGCCAACATTTGGATAATCTTTAAACTTATCTTGCATAAGGTTTAGCTCTGCATTGTCAAAGCACGATATGTACATCGTTAGAGAAGGATTAGAAAGTGAACGAAGTATCAGGCTTAAAATATGTTCGTCGGCAAATGAAAAGCCAAAAGTAATCAGAACAGAGTTAGGCCGTTCTAACTCGTAACTTAGGTGTCTCAAAATTTGATAGTATGCTTCTTCAAATACCGTCTCGTGAAACTTCCATTTTGTTGGGTTAACTATTGGGATACTTTCATATTTTTCCCAAAACTCTTTAGGTTTCAACTTAGATAGGTCTTCCGAGGATAAAAACCTATCTATATCGAGTATTGTTTTATTTTTATCATACAAAATATCTTTGAAGGCATTTATGATATCAAGTTCTTTTTGTTCAAAATGAATTCTGTAGTTACTCTGACCATAATTAAGTTTGATTTCACTATCTTTTTGTGCTTTTTCCCAATGAACAGAACCATGTGCGTGAAGTAGGTTTATTTGTGGTAGAAGGGTATCATGGCGTTCAAAAACTCCTTTATTAACAACCCTATGATTGAAGTTTCTCGTATGAAAAGTACGTGTCTGAAAACCAACGCTTCCATCATTAACTACAAATAAAGCATTGCGCTCTGATAACAATTCTTCACTTGCTGTTTCCAAGCAATTATCATAATTCGTTGTGAATATATTAGCTCTGCATATTCCGGAGCATCGTGAACAGTGATTCCGGCCCATCGTGAACACCCGTTCTGGTTTTAGCGTGAACGCTTATTCCGGTTTTATCGTGAACACTTTTGACTGATTTTCCGGAATCGGTGTTCACACCAAACCAGTACAATTTCAACGC